>JBJSYU010000638.1:0-6934 GCA_046089945.1 Candidatus Methylumidiphilus sp. | reverse complement strand
GAGGGCGCGCGCCGCATACATGATGCGCCGCGCCACATCCGCCTCGCGCACCGCCTTGCGGGCATGCTTGCTGACTTGGGTGGCGAGGATGGCGCGGACGCCGAGTTCCGAGCAAAGCCCCAACAGCACGGCGTTGATGCCGACGGTGTCGGCGTGGGTCAGTTCGGTGAGATTGCCGACGCCCATCATCATCTCTACGTCCGGGTGCCTGCGGCGGGTTTCGTGGTAACGCACCAGCGCGTCGGCAAAGCCAAAATGAATCGGGTCGAGGATCGGATCGACGATGAAGTCGCGGCCTTTGGCCTGCAACGCGGCGATGGCGCGATCCAGCGACGCCAAATCGCCGTGTTCGGCCGGGATCAAAATCGGCGTCGCCGCGACTTCATCGGCAATCCACAGCGTATCCTCGCGCAGGCTCAACAAAAAATCCGCCCCGGCCCGCCCGCCGCGCAACAGGTCGTCGCTGTCCAGCGAATCGACGCTGACCTTGAAGCCCTCTTGCTGCAACGCGGCGATGGCGTCTTCCAGATGCGCAAACGGCGTGGACGGCAGGCAGCCCAAGTCAATCACATCGGCGCCGTCGCGGCGGTAATCGCGGGCTTGGCGGAGGATGGCCTCAAGCCCAAGGCGCGGGGCGTCGGTGATTTCGGCGAAGATGCGCAGGTCGTAATGATCCAGGTTGGGCTTTGTCGATTGTTTGCCGAAGAACTCCGGCAAGTCGCGCAATTCCTCCGGGCCGCGCTCAATGCGGATGCCTAATTCTCTGGACAATGCTTCCAAATCACCCCGGCAACGCCCCGGCACAATAATGCGGTCGGCGCCGAAAAAATCGTGCAAGCGCCGTTTTATCATATCCGCCGTCATTAACGCCGCAACGGACAAACCCAGTTGATGGACGGTATAGTGGAATTCGGGGGCCATGTCGGCGAGGATTTGCCGCAGCGGCTTTTCGGCCAGTTTGCCAGTCAGGAACAGGATATGCTCAGGCATGGCGGTGTCCTGTGGCGACACGCGCCGAAATGGCCGTCCATGGCCTAGATTCCATCTGTTCTGCCGAGCGGCCTATTTTCATGGCTGAATGCCGGGCAGTAATGGCCAAGGCAAATGGACTATGCCGCCAGCGCGTTTTTGCGATGTTCATCGTAGGCTTTGAGCAGCTTTTCCATGTGCGCGTCATGATGCAGGCATTCCTCGACGCGGCTGGATATTAGCTGCTCCCAATGGCGCAGTAGCACACATTCGGTGGGGCGCGGCAGGCTGACGGTTTCGACCAGATACCGGACATGGGTTAAGTGATGTCGCCGCAGGACGGAATCTTGTGGGATCGGGTATTTCCGTGCGGGCGGTTCGGCGGCGGGCGCTTTCGGGGCGGGGGGCGTTTGGCGTAGGGGGCGGATGGGCGTCACCGTGGCAGATGGCTTGGTCGGCGGCTCGGCAATCTCCGGAGCCTTGGCCGTTTCTTGCCTAATAGGCTGGATCGGCGTCACCTGGGCGACGAAAGGAGCCGGTTCTTCAGTGGGTTCGTCAGCGTCAAAATACGCCTCGTCAAAAATGGGCTGGGTCGGCGCGTCAGGCTTGCGGCCCTTTCTGGCGGTCGCGGTGCTGTCGCGGGTGGATATTGGCGCGTCGGGTTTGTCCGCGCCTTTGCGCAACACATAAACAACCAGCGCCAACAGCACGGCAATCACCAGACTGGCCGCAATAATCAGCGCTGTTTTCGGGTTTATCCCGTACTGTTCCAAGGATGCCAAAAGTTCAACCAAATCGAATTCTTTCATGTCAGTACACCGTCTCAACAAGGAATGTCATTAAAATATAAAGGCGCCTCGAAAACCCTGCGCAGCTTAGATTATCCCAGTGCGGATGGCGGTGGCACCCTCACTATATCCATTCATGATGGGATTGTCGCAAGCATGCACGGAAAAGGTTTTCGAGGCACCTTCGAGAATGTGGCCGGCTTACGTCAAGCGGACAGCCCCAGCCAGTTTGCAAAAAGTGCGCGGGAATTTCAGCACAGCCTTGGCGCAAACGCAATGCGGCAAGGCGACGCCCATCATCCGCCCACAGGCCCGCCGCGCCAAGACAGCGCGATATTGTCCCCGCCCGCCGCCCCGGCAAACGGCGCACACACCCACCAGCCGCCGACCGCCGCCAGTTCCCCGTCGATGAAAACCAGCGGGACGCGCTCGCGCAGCCACGGCGCGACGCCGCGTTCCTGGAACAGCTTTTTTAACTCATGGTTGCCGGTGCGGCCCGGCAGGCGGCAGTGTTCGCCGCCTAGGCGGTGGCGCACTTGGATGTGGCCGGGCCGCCAATGCGCGGCGGCGATGCCAGGCAGCGCGGTGGGCGTGGCGGCCAGCGTGCCGTTGCCGCCGGGCAGCGTCAGCAGCGTCGCCCCGTCCCAGTCCAGCACGGCGCGGGCGTCGAACGCGGGCAAAGGCGGCAACAGGTAGAGCGCGTCGCGGTAGCGCCGCACCTCGCCTTCGCGCCAGGCGACCACCGGCGTCTTGTCCTGCCGGGCGGGCAGCGCCTCTTGCAGGATGCGCTCAATGACTGCCTGCGACGGCATCCGAAAGCCGCGCGCCCGCAGCCATGCCCGCAGCACCAGCCGCTGGTCGGCCGGCTTGAAGCCGCGCAGCGCCGCCACGCCGAGGCTGGCGCCGTCCGGGTGCAGCGCCGCGCCGAGCAGGTCGGCGGCCAAGTCGGCCAATTGCCGCTGCGCCTCGGCGCAATGGCCGGCCGTGCGGCCTAGGGCTTTTTTAAGGCCCGGCCAGCGTTGCTCCAGGCGCGGGATGATGTCGTTGCGCAGGAAATTGCGGTCATAGGCGGCGTCTTGGTTGCTGGGGTCTTCGATCCAGCGCAGCTCATGCGCCTGCGCATACTGCCGCAGTTCTTCGCGGGCAAAGCCGAGCAATGGGCGCAGCAGCCAGCCGGGCGGCAACGCGGCGAGTTCCGGCATCGCGGCCAGCCCGGCCAGCCCAGCCCCGCGCAGCAGTTGCAGCAGCACGGTTTCCGCCTGGTCGTCGCGGTGCTGCGCGGCAAGCACCATGTCGCCAGCCTGCATGTGCTGGCCGATGGCGGCATAGCGGGCGCGGCGGGCGGCTTCCTCCGGGCTTTCGCCGGGGCCGGGCCGGGCATCGACGCGCAGTTCCAGGTGCGGCATCGCCAAGTCGCGGCAGGTTTCGGCGCAATGCTCGCCCCAGCGGTCGGCCCCAGCCTGCAAACCATGGTGGACATGCACGGCGCGGAAGTTCATCTCAGGAAATTGCCACAGCAGTTGGGCGCACAAGTGCAGCAACACATGGGAATCCAAACCGCCGCTGTAGGCGATCCAATAACGCGGGGCAGGCGGATGGCGGCGCAGCGTGTGCAGGAGATGGGCGGGGGACAGCGCGTGGGTCATGCGCCGTTCAAGCCCATAAATCTGCCAACGAGAAACTAATCGCGTCAAACGGCGGAAGACTGACGGCATCATCGTCTTTCAGCGTAGCCAATAATAACCAGCCATTGTCCGTCAACGCGAATGCCTCCAAAGTTTGCGCCAGCGGATCAACCAACCACGCATACCCGACTTTATACTCGGCATACAGCGGCAGTTTCAACGCACGATCTTTCTTCACAGTGGACGGCGACAGGATTTCACAGACCCAATCAGGCGCTACTTCAAACCGATGGCCGTCAGGTATATTCGGCATGCGCTCCCGCCGCCAACCCGCCAAATCCGGCACAGTGACCACGGTGTCGCGGATGAAATGGACTTCGGGTTCAGGAATAATCCACCAGCCACCAGGGCCGCCGCCCTCACGAAACTGAAACGGCCCACCCACCCGGACATTCAGCGCACCCTCCACCACGCCATGCCGACCAGAGGGACGCGGCTGAGTATACATCTCGCCGTTGATAATCTCGCCAGTCAGGTTTTCCGGCAACGCGGCTAACGCCTCGTATAAGCTGAGAGATGGGAGTTTATAGGCGGGAAGGCTCATGGGTGAGAACTCCGAGGCTTGAACGTTGGATAGCTTAAGTCAAACAGCCGCTTTGGCTAATTCTAGCATTTTATCAAGCATGGCTTTTAGGTTAGGGCATTTATCATAGGCAATGTTAGGATCAAGTTTGTCAAAAAGGTCTTTACCATTAGTCACTTTTTTATATTTGCGCCGAATGTGCAAAGGATAAAGTCGCTCTAATAGCTTTGCTGGAGGTTCGTTACAATTAACAGTTTCAGGCAGTTTAATTTTAGATGGAAAGGCGGATTGTATTTCTAACGGGAAAAGTCTTGGGTCACTTAACAGCCATGCTTCAACTTCATGAACAGCGAAGAACTGAAAAAACCTATCTTGCCCAACCTGTTTTTCTATATTTTGTTTGGCCCAATCATATTTTTCATCTGGCGAAGTCTTGTCTTTTGGATAGTCAAACGTTGGGCCGTATAAATCAAGCAATGATATTACTGCGATGATGTCGCCACCTTTAGGGCCGCACAAATGTAGTTTGGCTTTTTGTGGTGCGTCCTTAACTAACTCCGACCATCCCTCGAAGCGAATTGTTTTTATACCTACGCGCTGAGGCAACCTTGAATCTAACCAACGCTGTAGGAACTTTGGCAATGCTTTGTCTTCGGTATAGCCCTCAACGAACATGATGAACTTCATGCCATTAGCTCCAATTCGCCTGACCGGAATAGTGCCCCCATTGAATAATTTTTCAGCCAATATTCAAGTTCATCGCTTGGCAAAGTACACAGAATAGTCTCGCCGTTCGCTATTTGAGCAACGGTGGTGGTGGGGGTTGACTCTGTAAATGCATCAAGAAACTGCGGGGAGTGAGTGGTTAAAATAATTTGTGATCGCATTGCTGCTTCTTGTGCAAATTCGGCAATAATCGACAGCATTGACGGATGCAGGCCAGTTTCTGGTTCGTCTATGGCGATAACATCGGGCGGAGTTGGATGGGCTAATACTGTTAATAGGAATAGAAACCTCAAGGTTCCGTCGGAAAGGTCAGCAGCGGATTGCTCGCGCTTTAGAGATTTCCAACGAATTCGTAATTGGATTCTTTGGTCGGAAGCGGGAGGAAATACTAATTCATCATAATCGTCACCAAAGGCGGCACTCATTGCCGCATTGATGTCGCGTTTAAAATCTCGGTCTGATGTGTAGAGGGTGTGAAGTACCGAGATCAGATTTCGCCCATCAGACTCTACTCGATTGTCAAAGCTTGTAATTACTGGTTGGCGAATCGCCGCATCCCTGTCGGTTCTTAAATCATGGTAGATAGCGATAGAAGCAAGCGAATCCCGAAAGTCTGTGTATGGGTAAAAATCATCGTCCATGCCAGAATAAGCGGCCACTTGGTCAAGAAAAGCCTCCTCCTCATCTAGGGATTCTTCTGAAATGATAAATGGGGTATATGTGTCGTTTTCTGTGTTCGGCAACAGTTTATAGTTCATGCGAACAACTGCACTGGTTGACTTTCTTTCAATAAATTTAAAATGGTCTATACCAGTCAATAACTCCCTGTTAATTTTGTATGAGCTTCCAGTTCCAAGTCTTGTTAGCTCAAGCTCATAATGATTCAAACCTAATTCATTTCCATCAGGAATAATATCCAATGAAAATTTAATTGAATCTGCTACTCCATCCCAAACAATAGGATACATTCCCCCCAACGATTGAATATATTTCCCCAATCGTCCTTGCGCAGACACCGCCATCAACTCCAAAAACCGCAGCAAATTCGATTTGCCCGATCCATTCGGCCCAATCAGCACGTTCAAATCACCCGGCTCCCAGATGACTTTGCGCAATGAGCGGAACCCTTCAATTTCAAGTCGTGCGATTTTCATGGCGGCTTTGGCTATTGGCGTATTTGGCAAGGTATTGTGCAGTGGCAGGCATGAAAAAGGGATAATACCGCCGCAAAACGATGTTATCCCTTTAAGCTGTTTACAAAACAACCCTAGGCGGCATTCTCATAAACCCCATATTGCAGCAGCCGCCGATAGCGCCGCTCGATCAATTCGTCCAGAGAGTATTGGCGCAACCCTTCCAGGTTTTTCAGCAAGGCGGCTTTTAGGTTTTCCGCCATCAGTTTGCGGTCGCGGTGGGCGCCGCCGACGGGTTCGGGGATGATTTCGTCGATCAGCTTCAAGTCCATGATGCGCTTGGAGGTGATGCCCATGGCTTCGGCGGCGAGTTCGGCTTTCTCCGCGCTTTTCCACAGGATCGACGCGCAGCCTTCCGGGGAAATCACCGCGTAGGTGCTGTATTGCAGCATCAGCAGGCGGTCGCCGACGCCGATGGCCAGGGCGCCGCCGGAGCCGCCTTCGCCGACGACGGCGCAGACGATGGGGATGCGCAGCTTGGACATTTCAAGCAGGTTGCGGGCGATGGCCTCGCTTTGGCCGCGCTCTTCCGCGCCGATGCCGGGATAGGCGCCAGGGGTGTCGATCAGGCAGATCAGCGGCAGGCCGAAGCGCTCGGCCATTTTCATCAGCCTAAGCGCCTTGCGGTAGCCTTCCGGGCGCGGCATGCCGAAGTTACGGTGGATTTTTTCACGTGTATCACGGCCTTTCTGGTGACCGATGACCATGCAGGACTGCCCATTGAATCGAGCCATGCCACCGATGATCGCATGATCATCCGCATAGGCGCGATCGCCATGCAGTTCGACATAATCGGTGAACATCATGTCGATGTAATCCTGGGTGTAGGGCCGCTGGGGATGACGAGCCACCTGGGCGATCTGCCAGGCGGTCAATTTGCCGTAGATATCCTTGACCTGGGAAACACTCTTACTTTCCAGGCGACCGATTTCATCGGATATATCGACAGCGGAATCGTCCTGCACAAAACGGAGCTGTTCAATTTTTGCTTCAAGCTCGGCAATCGGCTGCTCGAAGTCGAGAAAGGTCGTTTTCATGGGGGCGAATTGT
>JBJSYU010000637.1:0-12866 GCA_046089945.1 Candidatus Methylumidiphilus sp. | reverse complement strand
CGCTTGCTTCAACAGGATCAACAACGTATCGTACAAAACGGAAGGCTGGGGCATGGCGAAGGCGTCCTTTGGAATCGGTTCGGACGCATAGTTTGCCCCGCCTTCCGCCCTCTTTGGCCCGTTTTGTCAGTCAATCAGGGGCCAAAGATAGACAAATTCAATGGAAACCGGTTGCCAACTTCATCTTTTTTCGATGGCAAGCCAGGGTAAAGAGAGGCAATAAATACGGCTGCATCAAGGTTAAGTGCTTTTTGTTTGGATTTACTGCGCCTGTAATGATATTCAAACAAGGTTAAGTCGGATGGCTTTAAGTTTTTCAGAACTAATTTATGTTTCATTTTCACTTGCCTTTAGTTAGTGTATTGTAAATTGTCTCGGCCAAAGCTTTTGCCATTATTGGTGGGACAGCGTTACCAATCTGGCGATATGCTGGATTCATAGTTCCACTAAATACAAATCCATCTGGAAAAGATTGTAAACGTGCAGCCTCTCTTACAGAAATTGTCCGCGCTTGAGCGCTATCATAATGGATATGGCTATACCCGTCTTTTCCAAGATGCGCCATGAGAGTGCGTGCCGGTTCATCGCGGCACATCTTTCTCCACTTATTTGGAAATTTGTTCACGTCATAAGGAGGGATTATTGATTTTTTTAAATTCCTATACTGCACAGAATCTACTGAAAAATAAATTCCTTTCTTATTTAGTGCTTTGATCTTCTCTTCAAGCATATCATGAGCATGTTTCCATGCTTCAGGATATTGGTCTCCGGGATGCATTCGTGCAAATAGATCGAAGTCTCGTGCTTGACATCTGATTACATGGTCTCTTAGCTCACCAGAGGTTTCAAAGCCTGGCCATCTCCGCATTAACTGAGCGTAGGTTGAAATGGTAGATTTAGAGTCATATGGTATTGGTGAATCAAAACGACGTGCCCCACGGCGTAACTCGCCAGACTTTAGTTGTTCCCTAGAAAAAATAGGAGGTAGGTCTCCAATAGCTTGGAACGCCGTTACTGATGGCGTAAGTAAGGGCGTGCTTTCAGGAGGCTCAATATAATTATTAGCGCTATCACTATTGCAATTTAATAGTTTAAGTGCGACCGCTCTTGAACCTTCATAACCAGGCGGTAAATCAACCCAATGTGTTGGATACGGAAAGCATACTTCCGCTGCTATTTCCTTTCTATAAGCGATTAAAAACATCCTCTGCCGCATTTGTGGCACACCATAAAAGGCGGCGTTAAGCAGTGTGTATTTGCATATATAGCCTTTTGAATAAAGAACATCACAAATTTCTTCGGCAATATTCTGCCCTCCATGATTCAATACATCTGGGACATTTTCTACCAGTACAGCAAGGGGTTGGAATGCGTCAACATATCGCAAATACTCCAAATACAGCCTTGCCCTTGGATCATGCTTAAATGCCTGTGGATGAGCGTCAATTTCTCGCAGTTTAGGTCTGCCTACACGGGCAAATGCTTGGCACGGTGGGCCACCGATGATTACGTCTATCGAATTCGCTACAGAGCTTAGACCAAGTTCATATGTCAGATCTTCAGGATTAGTAGATGTTATGTCATGAGCTTGACAGTGACGACCTAAGCCGCCATGAAAATTAAGTCCATGAGATCGAGCCGCGTCAGGATCATTTTCTATGGCAGCAACTAGATTAAAACCGGAGGAGTAAAATCCCAATGAAAGCCCGCCACACCCAGCGAATAAATCAAGCACACGAGGGCTTTCGCCAGCATAAATTCGTGCAATCTTCGGAGCAATTGCTTCCCAATTCATATATCAAAAACCTATTGTTACTTATCGATTAATAAACTAATGCATCGCAGCCAAAATTCTATCTGCTGGCACTACATTGAAACGTGGCGAGTTGGTGCCAATAAGCCAGCAGCGCGGCGGTGAGGGTTTGGCGGTAGGCGGCGGGGCCGGCCTCCCCGCGCCCGTCCAGCTTCGCATGCCAAAAATCTTTGCCGTACAGGTCGGCGTGGAAGCGGTCGTAGGCGTAATCGAACACGATGGATTTGGCGTAGCGGCTGAAGGCGTGTTCCGCCTCGGCCACTTGGCCGAAGGTGGCGGAGAATTCCACCAGCAAGCCCCGGCGGCGCGGTGCCGGCGCGCCCAGCCCGGCCAAATCCTGTTGCAGCTTTTTCCACACGCTGGCTTCGGACTTCTGGCCTTTGTGACCCTCGTCCACAAACACCAGATTCCGGCCTTCTTGGAAAACCGAGGTGGGGATGGCCAGTCCGTCGCCTTTTTGGGTGTCGGCCAGCTTGTTGATGTCGATGATGATGACGGCCTCTGGCGGCAAGCGCCCCAGCGCCGTCCGGTCGCCGTCGAAGGGGTAGGCGAACACGGCCCATTCGCCGAGTTCGCGCAGTTTGTCCGCGTGTTGCCGGGTCAGGGATTCCGACGGTGTGACGATGAACACGCGCTCCCAGTCGCCGCCGTCCAGCAGGGCCAAACAGGCATGCAGCACATGCGTCTTGCCGGCGGCGGTCGCCATCCAAAACGCCGCCATTTGCAGGTCTTCCGCGCTGAAAGGCTCCAGCTTTTCGTGCGGCGGCGGGTGCGCGGCCAGCCATGCGTTCAGGCGGGCCAGGAAGGCGGCGCTGTCGTCTTGCTGCGCCTCGTGCCAGTGGGCGAACAGCAGCAGGGCCAGATATTGCGCATAGCGCGGGGCGAGTTTGACCCGCCCGCAAGCGGCATGAACCAAACCATGCAAATGCGCGAGGCGGCTTTTGTCGTTCAGGCACAGCGCGGCCAGCGCATCCAAATAGCGCCCTTCGTCCAAAGCCCGCGCCGCGCCGGCGTTGTCTTCGACGTTGTAAAGCGGCGCCATGGCCTTGGCCCAATCCAAGCCCAATTCCGCCGCCAGCGCGTCGCGCAGGATCAGGGCTTGTTTTAGCCGGCAGTGGCCGGAGCGCTTTTCTGCTGCCATTATTTTTTCGCAGAAGCTTCAAGCAAAATTGACCGGTCATAAAGCGTTTCCGGCGCAATATCCAAACCTTCCGGCCAGCAAACGGTATCGAAAGCCACATAGGCTTGGCGAAACGCGGCAACGTCGTTTAAGCGTTTAAATGCGCCACGATTTAGGTAAGGACGGGCATCGAATAGCTTCTTTTCACCCGTGTTGAAGATCAATTCCAAATGGAAGTCTTCGCGGGGAGTGACTTGGGTGACGGTTTCCATGGTTGGATTCTCTTATCTCAAAGGATCAATGCGGAAGGTAGGTTCGCCGTTCACGGCGAGTTCCCAATCGGCCAAAAGTTCTTCCCGGTGGATTTCAATCCAAGCTTGCACCAGTTTTACTTTAGGCATAGGAATATCCCCGGACAACAAAGCGCCGTCCACAATGGAAAAAGCGCCCATTTGTCCCTGATACCTCGCATGGATATGGGGTAAGCTATGACGCTCGTTGTCAAAGAAATACATGTAAATGATGATGCCGTAAAACATGCTGATAGTTGGCATTATTCTCTCCCAAATTGCAAGGCAAAAACCGTTTCGATGGCTTCAAACTGGTCGCAGCCCTCGAATGTGAGGGTGGCCGGGTCGTTGGTGTATAGCTTTTCGGCGGGGTGTCGCAGGCGTTTGGCTTGCAGCCAGTCGGCGGAATCGGCGATTGCGCAGTCGCGGAACAGCACTAGCACGGATTGGCCGCGCCGGTTGCGTCCGGTCAATATCACGCCGGCCGGTTCCCGGTACAGCCGTTGCACGTTTAAGCCGAGCAGATAGACGAGACTTTCGATCAAATCCACGTTTTGTGCCGGGGTTTCGCCGTTTTCCACGCGCTTGAGTTGATAGCCGAATGGCGCAGTGAAACGGTCGATCCCGGCGTACAGTTTGCGGCTGGCGCGGTTTAGCCGGTAGCGCAGTTGGAAAGCCGGGTCGTCGAAGCTGAGTTCCTGCTGGCCCGCGTCGGCATCTTGGCCTAGGTTTTCTAAGGTGTCCTCGTATTGTTCTAGGGTTTGGACGCGGAGGAATAGGCCGGGGCCGTTCAATACTAAAGGCTTGCCATCCTTCCAAGCCCAAGCCGAGCTAACTCGCTTGATGCGGGGCAATAGCACTGGCTCAAAATGTGGCCCGCCTTCTATCAGCAAAACGCGCCGCCGGTGCCGGTCATCATGTCTAGCGGATATTGCCGCGTGAAACGTGGTGCCGGAACCGGCAAAGAAGTCCATGACCCATTCTTCGGCATCGGTGGTTTGTAAAATGAACCGCTCGATTAGGGTTGTGGGTTTTGGATTGGAAAAACTATTCACTTTACCAGTCAACAACGTCAGTTCTTTTTCGCCATCGGTATAGTCTAGGATAAAAGATTTAGAAACCTGCGTATCCACTTCATGCAAGAACTTTTTTAGTTGAGGAACCTTTTTATGGTCGTTTCCCCAAACGATTCTAAAGTCATGATTTACCGATTCAAAACTAGGGCGAGAAGGTGAGGTTTCATCGGCTTTCTTGGGCCAACACCATCCTCGTTTTGGATGTGGACAAGGTTTATTGGTGAAAGGATGTAAAGGCTGATAAAAACGGTAGTTGTTATTTTTTTGGTCATTTGTCGTTTCAGCCTGTTTGCCGGATGGCATTGAAGGATTATCCTCCCTCCATACCCAAATCTTTCCTTGTGCTATCCGAGCTTGATTGTCAGCCACATATCGACCTGCTTCATCTCGATATTCTGCGTGTTGATAGTTGTACAAGCCTTTCCATGAATCGAGACTTTTATCGTATTCAATACCCGTTTCTTCCAATTCCGCCCGAAATGCAGCCCGGTGCTGTTCAAACAAAATCTTGATTTGGCGTTCGACTTCAACGCTGGACGGATAGTCAGGATTCAGCTTTTCGACTAACTCCAATAATTCTGCCGCGCCGGGCTTGGGTTCACGAAACATCCTTTCTTCAGCGCTCGCCGCCGCCAAATCACGGGCATATACCTCAATATATTCATGATTGGTGGAATACGTTGGCGATTGGTTTTTCGTCGTATTCTGGCCCCAAATGATTTCCTCGACCCGGTTTTTCCTCCCAAACGCTTGCGCCAAGGCTTCGGTCAAGGCATTGCGTTCCACATGGTCGATGCTGGCAAACAAAGCCCCGGTTTGTCTCAGAAATGGTGCGGCTAACCCTAAACGCTCGCCCATCATCGCCAACCAAGACGCATGAGGATAGGCGTCCTTGTACGGGAAGCCATCGCCGCCAGTGTTATACGGCGGGTCGATGTAAATGCATTTGATCGTTTCCCGATACTTAGGCGTCAAGGTGTTTAATGCTTGCCAGTTGTCGGAATGAATCGCCACGCCGTCTAATACTTCATCCAGTCCGTTTTCCCGCGTCACCGCGTCCAATAAATCCCATTTAAACGCCTCGTCAAAATGCCCGGTGTCCACTGGCAGGGGCAGATAGCGCGGGCCTGTGCTGAGTAAGTCGGTTTGCCCGCCGCGTTGCACCGCCGCCGCATGCGGGTAATCGCCTAAGCCTAGGGCTTGCCATTCGGGGCGCTGGGCTTTGATGATGGCATCCAAACGGGTTTCCAGCCAATCCGCCCCGGCCAGCTTTTCGATGCGGTCTAGGGTAATGACGTAGCGCGTGGCAAACACCAGTTTTTTCTTTTCCCACAACGCTTTTTGGAAATCTTCCAAGGCGGCGAGAAAGTCGATGATGGCCCGCCCGATGTGGCGCACCAGCCGCGCTGTTTTAATGAGCCGTTTCGGCAAGTCGCCTTCGGCTAATAATTGCTCGGCGTTGAGCACTTCGGTTTTGATGAAAATATCGAGGTCTTCGGTGAGGGCTTCTTTGAGGCGTTTGTGGATGAAGAAATCGGCCTGATTGCGGGCGATGTAGCGGTTGAGCCAGCGTTTGATGTCGGCCACGTCGCCGCCGGTTTGGGCGTGGATGGCTTCGGCGATGGCGTCTTTGTGTTTGTCGCTGCCTGCGCCTTTGAGGTATTGGAGGCGGACGATAAGCCCCTCTCCCGCCGGGAGAGGGGTTGGGGTGAGGGTGTGCAATTCATAATGCGCCTTGTCGTTAGGCTTCAACGCGGCGCGGGTGGCTTGCAGGGATTGTGGCTCGACGCTGAATATGAGGGCGCGGCCGTTCGCCAGTTTGACGGGGTAATCGGTGAAGATGTCGCCGGATTTGATGTAGTACATGTCTTCCGTGGCCCAGTGGAATTCGGTGTCTTCGCCGGTCGATTTGATATAGCGCGCCCCGCCCCGGCCATAGCGGCGTTCGACGATGAAGTCGCCGTCTTGGTAGTGGCGGGCGAAGAATTGATAGAGGCGGTTGAGGACTTCGGCGCGGTCGCTGTGGACGCTGGCGGCGTCGGCTTGTAGCGCGGCGAGGCGGCGGTATTCGCGCACATGCGGCGCGGTCGCCGGGACTTTTTCCAGTATGTCCAGTTGCGCGGCGCGTTCTGTCGCCGTCATGCCGGGCTTGATGGACAGTTGTTCCTCCAGTTGTTTGCTGCGCCATTGGCCGTCGGCCTTGGTCTCTTCGTCGGCGACGGTGAAGGCGGCGTCCATCAGCGCCGACAATTGCCCGCCGGTGAGTGTCTTGCCGTTTTTGTCCGGGGTGACTGTGCCGAGAAACGCCCGCACTTCTTGGTTATGGCGGCGGATGATGCGGTATAGGCCAAAGTCTAGGGCTTCCGCTTCGTCAAGCTGGAACAGCTCGGCCATGAGTTCGGCAAATCGGGTTTCGGCGGGGTTTGGGGCGGGCATCGGGCGTTTTTAGGTTGGGGCCGCTTGGGCAATAAAAAAGCCCTGCGATTGCTCGTGAGGGCTTGTTTGATTTGGAGCTGGCGACAAGATTCGAACTCGCGACCGGCTGATTACAAATCAGCTGCTCTACCGACTGAGCTACGCCAGCTTAGGGTGCGGTGGACGCCTAGGGCTTATAGCGGCCTGGGGCTGTCGAATGGCGCGTATTCTAACAGGTTTTGCGGGCGTTTCGCCATCGCCGGCAGGATGCCGGCGCTACGTCGTCGCCGTTTGTTTAATTGATGCCGTATTTTTGCATGCGGTAGAGCAGGGTGTCGCGGGAGATGCCGAGCAGGCGGGCGGCGCGGGTGCGGTTGCCGTGGGTGCGGGCGAGGGCTTGTTTAATCAGATCCAACTCGACCTTTTCCAGTTCGACGCCGTTTTCCGGCAGCGTGAACAGCCCCTTGGGTTGGGCGCTGGCGGGGAAGAGGATTTCCTGCGGCAGGTTGTTTTCTTCGATGACGCGCCCGGCCAGCAGGATGGACAGGCGTTCGCAGACGTTGCGCAGTTCGCGGACGTTGCCGGGCCAGTCGTGGCTTTGCAGTTTGGCGAGGGCGGCCTTCGACAGCGTGGACGGCGGCAGGCGATGGTCGGCGGCGAAGCGTTTCATGAAGTGGCTGAGCAGCAGGTGGATGTCGCCCATGCGCTCGCGCAGCGGCGGGATTTCCAGCGGCACGACGTTGAGACGGTAGTACAGATCCTTGCGGAATTCGCCTTTCTCGATCTTTTCTTCGAGGTTGGTGTTGGTGGCGGCGATGATGCGCACATCGACGCGCTGCGCCTGGGTGTCGCCGACCGGCTGGATTTCGCCGGTCTCCAGAAAGCGCAGCAGTTTGGCCTGCACCGGCAGCGGCAGCGAGTCCACTTCGTCCATGAACAGGGTGCCGCCGTCGGCGGCTTGCAGGCGGCCGACTTGATTGGCGACGGCGCCGGTGAACGCGCCCCGGCGGTGGCCGAACAGTTCCGACTCGACCAAGGCTTCCGGCAGGGCGGCGCAGTTTAGGGTGATGAACGCTTTTTTGACCCTGGGGCTGCGGCTTTGCAGGGCGTTGGCGAGGACTTCCTTGCCGGTGCCGGTCTCGCCGGTGATCAGCACGGTCACGTCGGTGGACGCGACCATTTTGGCGCTGCGCAACATCGCCTCGAAGTTCGGCGATTGTCCAATCAAAGCCTCAAACATGGCTGGCCCTCATGGCGTGTCTTGCATGTCTTGCATGCCGGGCATGCCTTCATGCAGGGTGTGGATGGCGGCGGGGTTGAGCCACGGGAACGCCGCCAGCAAGGCCAGCAGAATCAACGATATCCCCGCCAGTTGGCGAAATTTTTTCATGCCCGACAAGCGCACCATCAGGCTGGTCATGACGCCTAGGCTGACCGCCGCCGGCAAGGTGCCGACGCCGAAGGCGAGCATGGTCAAAGCCCCGCGCAGCTCGTTGCCGGCGGTGGTCGCCAGCGTGACCGCCGCGTAGACCAGCCCGCAGGGCAGCCAGCCCCAGACCATGCCGAAGGCAAACGCCTGCGGCAGGGTCTTCACTGGAATCAGCCGCCGCCCGAACGGTTCCAGCTTGGCCCATAGCACGCCGCCGCCTTTTTCGATGTAGGCGAAGCGCGGGAACCAGCCGGCGATGTGCAAGCCAGCCCCGGCCATAATCAAGGCCGAGACGATCTGCAAGATACGGTGGCCCTGGCCTTCGCCCAAGGGCAGCATCAAGGCGTTGTGCACTAGGCCGGCGATGAAGCCGGCCAGGGTGTAGCTGCTGATGCGGCCGAGGTTGTAGCTGAACACGAAGGACAGCAGCAGGGCTTTGTTGTCGCGGATTTCCTTGCGCAGGCTCAGGGTCAAGGTGCCGATAATGGACCCACACATGCCGAGGCAGTGCAGGGCGCTGAACAGGCCCATGACGAAAGCCACGAGATACGAGGTGCTGAAGCCGCTGTCGAGATTGTGCATGGTGCTTTGTGAGATTGATGAAGGTTGTGCATCTCAGCCCGGCAGGGGCGCGGAACCCGCGCCCGTTTGGAGCCATGTGGGAAACGCCTAGTTCCCGCCAGTCGTTAAGGAAGTTCTGGTTAAGTTTTTGCCCCCTTGGGGAGAGGGTGAAACTCCTCCCCCTGCGAGGGGGAGTCGCTGCTTATTCAGAACTTCCTTAACACTAACCGCCGCCAAACACTGCGGCGATTTGGCTTTGGGCGCGTTCGGCCGCAGCCTTGCGGTCGGCGGCGTCGCGGATGGGGCGGCCGACGACGATATAGTCGGCGCCGTTTTGGAAGGCTTGTTCGACGGAGACGACGCGCTTTTGGTCGTCGTCCGGGCGGTTGTCCACCGGGCGGATGCCGGGCGATATGACCAGCAGTTTGTGGTCAACCTCGGCGCGCAGCATCGGCGCTTCCAGCCCGGAGGAAATGACGCCGTCGCAGCCCAACGCCAAGGCGCGGCGGGCGCGTGACACGACCAGTTTTTCCACGTCGCAGGCGAAGCCCAAATCGTCGAGGTCGCCACGGTCTAGGCTGGTCAGCACGGTGACGGCGAGGATTTTCAATTCGCCTTTCTCGCGCGCCGCCGCCTGCATGATGGCGTCGTTGCCATGCACGGTGGCGAATTCCACGCCCCGGCCGCTCAAAGCGCGGACGGCGCGGCCCACGGTTTCCGGCACATCGAAAAACTTCAGATCGATGAAGACTTTTTTGCCTTGGGCTTTCAGCCAATCGACCAGGCCGAAATAGTCGCCGGACATGAACAATTCCAGGCCCACTTTGTAAAACACCACGCTGTCGCCGAGTTCTTCGACCAAGGCTTGGGCTTCGGGAATGCTCGGCACGTCGAGCGCCATGATTAAGCGTTCGCGGACGGGGATGGGTTTGCTGGAAAGGAAATGGTTCATATAGTCTCCTGTGAGTGGCTGCTTAAAGTCCCGGCGATGGCCTGCTTGTACAATGGCCCTAACGATTTTCTAATGGGATGACAATTATGTTTTCAGTGGTGGCGCTGATGGCTTTGCCGATTTTGTGCGGAATCGGCTGGCGTATTATACGGCCTAGCGGGCTGGATGCGGACTTGACGCGGCAGGTGTTGACGACGGTGGTGTTCAACTTGCTGCTGCCGGCCTTGGTGTTGGTGGTGTTGTGGCGCTCGCCGCTGGGCTGGGAGGCTTTGAAAATTTCGCTGTTTGGCATCGTTGTCGTGGCGTTTGGTGGGGCGTTGGCCTGGGGTTGCTGCGCGCCGTGGCGGATCGAGCGGCGGCGCCTCGGCGCGGCGATTCTGGCCATCGCCTTTCCGAATGTCACTTATTTTGGCCTGCCGGTGTTGGAACAGTCGTTTGGGCCGTGGACGCGGGCTTTGGTGATTCAAATCGATTTGTTCGCGGCGATGCCGATGGTGCTGACCTTGGGTGCGGTGATTGGTCGGCATTATGGCGAGGAGCCGGCGCATGGTGCGGCGTCGCTGTGGGTTTCGCTGCTGCGCAATCCGCCGCTGTGGGCGGCGGTGCTGGCGGTGGCGTTGAATCTGGCCGAGGTGCCGTTGCCGGAGGTGCTGGGGCAGATGCTCGACAAACTGGCCGGGGCGGTTGTGCCGCTGATGCTGGTCAGTCTGGGGCTGGGGCTGCGCTGGGATTCCTGGCGCTGGCGCAGTGCGCCGCTGTCAGGCTTGGTGCTGGTGTTGCGGCTGGCGGTGGCGCCGGGGTTTGGCTGGCTGTTGGGCGGGCTGTTGGGGTTTGGCGGGGACACGCTGACGGCGTTGGTGATGGAGGCGGGCATGCCGAGCATGATGCTGGGTGTGGTGTACTGCGACCGTTACCGGCTGGACACGGCGTTTTATGCGATGGTGGTGGCGTTGACGACTTTGGCGGGCTTGGTTAGTTTGCCGGTTTGGCGGGGGCTGGGGTGATCGGGATTTGCGGTGGCGGCGGGGCGGCTTGCAATGGCCCGCCCCGCGCCGCTTTTGGCGGACGAGGATGCCGCCGTCAATCTTCCAGCACCAAGTCCTTCAGATATGCTTTGAAGCCTTCTTTCAGTTCTTGGTGCTTCAGCCCCTGTTCGACGGTGGCGATCAAATAGCCGAGCTTGGAGCCGCAGTCGTAGCGCTTGCCGTGGAATTCATAGGACAGCACCGGCTCCTCCTTGAGCAGCAGGGCAATGGCGTCGGTGAGTTGGATTTCGCCGCCGGCCCCCCGCGTCACTTCGTCGAGCTTGTCGAAAATCGCCGGGGTGAGGATGTAGCGGCCGACCACGGCGAGGTTGGACGGCGCTTTTTCGGGCTTGGGCTTTTCGACGATTTCCTCGACCCGGCCTAGGCTGTTGCCGATGCCGTGGGAGCGGACGATGCCGTAGCTTTGCGTCTCGGAGGGGTCGATGCGCTCGACGCCGAGCAACGAGCATTGCCATTCCTCGAAAACCTTCACCATCTGGCTGAGGCAACCGGACGCGTCGTCGTCGATCAAGTCGTCGGCGAGGATGACGGCGAACGGCTCGTCGCCGATCACCGCCTTGGCGCGGCCGACGGCATGCCCCAAGCCCAGCGCCTCGGCCTGGCGGATATGCACGCAGGTGACATGCGGCGGGACGATGTTCTGCACGATTTTCAGGATTTCGGTCTTGCCGCGCAGTTCCAGTTCGTTTTCCAGTTCGTAGGCTTTGTCGAAGTGGTCGGAGATGGCGCGCTTGCTGCGGCCGGTGATGAACACCAAGACTTCGACGCCGGCCGCCACCGCCTCCTCCACGGCGTATTGGATCAGCGGCTTGTCCACCACCGGCAGCATTTCCTTGGGGTTGGCCTTGGTCGCGGGCAAAAAGCGGGTGCCCATGCCCGCCACCGGGAACACGGCTTTCTTTATGGGTTTTTTCATGGCAGTTCCTGTTTGTGTTGTTGTGTGGGATGTTGTCAACGCGGGACGCCTTGAGCGGGCGAACCCCGGTGTGTAATTTGGCGCAGGCTATCCGGGCAGATAAGGGAATGGGCAGGCCGCAGATTCCGCAGGGGATATCTTAGCCGTTTTGGGCGGGGCTTGTCCGGGCGCGGCCGGCCTTGCAAAAAAACCCCGCGTCCTTTGCGGGGCGCGGGGTTTTCTGTGGGGTGCGCTGGTTAAGGCTTTAGGCGGCGAAGTTGGCGGCGGCGAACTCCCAATTGACCAGGCTCCAGAAGGCTTCCAGGTATTTCGGGCGCAGGTTGCGGTAGTCGATGTAATAGGCATGCTCCCACACGTCGCAGGTCAGCAGCGGCGTCTGGCCGGTGGTCAGCGGGGTGGCGGCGTTGCTGGTGCTGACCAGGGCGAGGCCGCCGTCAGCGTCTTTCACCAGCCAAGCCCAGCCGGAGCCGAAGGTGGTCACAGCGGTCTTGGTGAACTCGACCTTGAAGTTTTCAAACGAGCCGAATTTGGCGATGATGGCCTCGGCCAGGGCGCCGGTCGGTTCGCCGCCGCCGGTCGGCGACAGGCTGTTCCAGTAGAACGTGTGGTTCCAGATTTGCGCGGCGTTGTTGAAGATGCCGCCTGAGGATTTCTTGACGATCTCCTCCAGCGGCAGGCTTTCAAATTCGGTGCCGGGGATCAGGTTGTTCAGGTTGGTGACATAGGTCTGGTGGTGCTTGTCATGGTGCAGCTTCAACGTCTCTTCCGACATGAACGGGGCGAGCGCGTCATAGGCGTACGGCAGCGGGGGAAGTTCGAAAGCCATCTTTTCCTCGTCAATCACGTTTGGGTCGCATGCATTTTAATAGGCCGGCCGCCTGTTCAGGGTCCGAACCACGTGCCCAACAAATAGGACGCGGCACGCACAAAAGAAAGGGGCGACGACGCAATTGCGGTAAAGACGGGGCCTCCGCGGCGCGGCCCAGCGGCGATTCAGCGTCCCACCCCCCGTGATTTCAACACCATGAACAGGAAAAACGGCGCGCCGATCAGCGCCGTCAGCACCCCAAGCTTCAATTCCGCCCCCGACTCCGGCAGGCGCACGGCGGCGTCGGCGATCAGCAGCAGCGCCGCCCCGCCGAGCGCGCTGGGGAACAGCAAGGCGCCGGGGCTCCACCCCGCCAAGGGGCGCAGCAGATGCGGCACGATCAACCCGACGAAGCCGATGGTTCCGCCGACCGCCACCCC
>JBJSYU010000636.1:0-9172 GCA_046089945.1 Candidatus Methylumidiphilus sp. | reverse complement strand
TATTTACCACAACAGGATATCGCTGAGCCGCTGAGCTCGTCCCATGACACTTTTGCCAGTCCGCCTTGCACGGAGTTTTTAAACAGTTCTTTAGGGGCCATAGAGCTTAGACCGGCTTGGTTGTTGAAGTTGATAGATATGTTCTTGATCGTAGCGTAGCTGTCAGTGTGGTGGTACTTTTGGTTCGCGACTATCCTGCGGACGCATATGACCAGCTTGTCCGGAATCCCACTCAGTTGGATATTCGACGACGTTATCGACTTCCACGCGGGATTTACAAAGTTGCCGTTGGTTTTGCATGCGGCGGATGTCCTACAGGGTGCGGATGCCGCCGCCGACGGTCAGCGGGATGAACACTTCGCCGGCCACCTGCTCGACGACATGCACCATGGTTTCGCGGTTGTCGGAACTGGCGGTGATGTCGAGGAAGGTCAGTTCGTCGGCGCCTTCCAAGTCGTAGCGGCGGGCGATTTCGACCGGGTCGCCGGCGTCGCGGATTTCGACAAACTTGACGCCTTTGACGACGCGGCCATTGTCCACGTCTAGGCAGGGGATGATGCGCTTGGCCAGCATATTAAAAGGTTTCCGCCAGTTTGCGGCCTTCCTCAAAATCCAGCGTACCCTCGTAAATGGCCCGGCCGGTGATGGCGCCGATGACGCCCTCAGCGACGATTTCGCCCAAGGCGCGGATATCGTCTATCGAGGTGATGCCGCCGGAGGCGATGACCGGGATGTGGATGGCGCGGGCGAGGCGGGCGGTGGCATCGATGTTGACGCCGCCCATCATGCCGTCGCGGCTGATGTCGGTATAGACGATGGCCTCCACGCCGTCGTCCTCAAAGCGCTGCGCCAGATCAATCACATCATGGTGGGACAGCTTCGACCAGCCATCGATGGCGACTTTGCCGTCCTTCGCGTCCAGGCCGATGATGATGTGGCCGGGAAATTCCGCCGCGATATCGCTGATGAAATGCGGCTCGCTGACCGCCTTCGTGCCGATGATGACAAAATCGACGCCGGCGTTCAGATAGCCTTGGATGGTCTCCTCGTCGCGGATGCCGCCGCCGACTTGGATGGGCACGCCAGGGTAAGCCTCGCGGATGGCGTGGATCAGCGCGCCGTTGCGCGGCACGCCGGCGAAGGCGCCGTCCAAATCGACCAGATGCAGCCGCTTGGCGCCCGCCGCCACCCAGCGCCCGGCCACCGCCACCGGGTCATCCGAGAACACCGTGTCGTCCTCCATGCGCCCTTGCCGCAAACGGACACACTTGCCATCTTTCAGGTCGATAGCAGGTATCAAAAGCATGGTCTGAATCCTCTCTCTTGTTTCTTGTGTAGGGGGTTTGTATGCGCTTAAGCGCCGGGATTCCAGCGCAGGAAATTGGCGAGCAGGCGCAAGCCTGCCGTCTGGCTTTTTTCCGGGTGGAACTGCACGGCGAACAATTTACCCTGGGCCAGGGCGGCGGCGAACGGCGCAGGATAGTCGGCGGTCGCGGCGACCAGTCCGGGCCGCGCCGGCTCGGCGTAATAGCTGTGGACGAAATAAAACCGGCTGTCCTGCGGGATGCCTTCCCACAAGGGGTGCGCATCCGTCTGGTGGACGCGGTTCCAGCCCATGTGCGGAATCTTCAGCCCTGCGCCCTCGTTGTCCGCCAAGCCCTCCGCGAAGCGCCGCACCCGCCCCGGCAACAGCCCCAAGCAAGCGACGCCGTCGTTTTCCTCGCTGGCCTCCAGCAAAGCCTGCATGCCTAAGCAAACGCCCAACAACGGCTTGGCGGCGGCAAGTTCGGCCAGCAGCGGCGCCAGCCCAAGCCCGTGCAGCGCGGCCATGCAGTCGCGGATCGCGCCGACGCCGGGAAACACCACCCGGTCGGCGGCGCGCAGCGCGGCGGGGTCGGCCGTGACTATCACGGAGGTGTTGGGATCAGCGTGTTGAAGCGCCTTACTGATGGAATGGAGGTTGCCCATTCCATAATCGATGACGGCCACCGAAGACATAGGGGAGGTCAGCTTATGGGAAAGAATTGGAAGGGTGAGTTCAAAGGGAACCTTTGGTGGAAGGCAGGATGCCCTGCATCCGTCCGTCCGGCGCCAGCGCCATGCGCAGCGCCCTGCCGAACGCCTTGAAAATGGTTTCCGCCACATGGTGGGCGTTGACGCCTTTCAGGCTGTCGATATGAAGCGTGACTTTAGCATGATTGACGAAGCCCCGGAAGAACTCGGAGAACAAATCGACATCGAAGTCGCCGATGCGGTCGCGGGGAAACACCACGCCGTACACCAAGCCGGGACGCCCGGAAAAATCGATGACGACGCGGGACAACGCCTCGTCCAGCGGCACATAGGCATGGCCGTAGCGGCAGATGCCTTTCTTGTCGCCGACCGCCGCCGCGACGGCCTGGCCCAGCGTGATGCCGACATCTTCCACCGTGTGGTGGGCGTCGATGTGCAAATCGCCTTTGGCCTGGATGTCCAAGTCGATCAACCCGTGGCGGGCGACTTGATCCAGCATGTGTTCCAAAAACGGCACACCGGTGTCAAACCGGCCCGTGCCTGTCCCGTCTAAGTTCAGGCGGATGCGGATCTGGGTTTCCAAGGTGTCGCGTGTGACATCTGCGCTGCGGTCGGCCATTGCTCAAGCTTCCTGAGGGTAAAGGATTGATTGCATATGATAAGGCTTAGCCGAGGATAGATAAACCGTCCGTCGGCAGCGCCCATAATCTAGGTGTCGTGTAGGAAATTTCCCACATGAATTTCATCCTTTTGCGCCATGACAAGCGCGGCGCGTTGGCGGAAAATACGCCCCATCGCCAGACACACCGGATACGGAACTCAAGGAACCCCCAGCAGGATGTTGCCATGGACAGGACAGCCCGCCCAGCCGGCGATAAAGCCCCAGACAGCGGATGTCTTGGGGCTTTTCCATTGGCCTCAGGCTGTGCCGCCAGCCACCAGCCTGGACACCCATAATCTGGGTCTCCTGTAGGAAATCCCCTACACTAAAAACATCCTTTTGCGCCATGACAAGCCCGGCGCATCGGTGGAAAATAGCAACCGTCGCCAAACACCGGACACGGAATTCAAAGGACTCCCCCAGCAGGATGTTGCCACGGAGCAGGATCAGTTAGCCAACCAAGCCGGCGATAACAAAGCCCCATCGACAGGTACGTCGTGGGGCTTTACCTTTTGTAGGTAGCCGCAACCTCAAGCCACCTGCAGGCCATCCACACGCTGGAACCCACGCGGCAACGGGTGCCCGCGCTTGCCGCGCTCCCCTGCATACGCCGCCAAATCGCTGCCTTGCAAGGTCAAAAACCGCTTGCCGGCGGCGATCTTTAAGCCCGCCCCCGGCGGCAGATGGCACAATCCGGCCACCCGATCCGTCCCCGCCGCCAACTCGGCCGCCTTCACGTCGATCAGCTTATTGCCCTTGCCCTTACCCAGCGCCGGAATCTCGGCGACCGGCAGCACCAGCAGCCGCCCCTGCAACGTCACTAGCGCCAGCCGGTCGGTCGTCGGGTCGGCCAGCCGCAACGGCAACAGCACCTCGGCATGCTCAGGCAAATTCAGCAAAGCCTTGCCCGTCCGGTTCTTGCTGGCAAACTCGCCCAACTGCGCGACAAAGCCATAGCCGGCGCTGGAAGACAGCAGATACCAATCCTCATCGGCCCCGGCCAGCACCGTTTTGAACGTCGCCAATGGCGGCGGGCTCAGCCGCCCGGTCAACGGCTCGCCTTGGCTTCGGGCCGAAGGCAGGTCGTGGGCGGAAATGGCATAGCTGCGCCCGGTCGAGTCGATGAAATAAGCCGGCTGGCTGCTGCGCCCCAGCGCGGCGGCGAGGAAGGCGTCGCCGGTGCGATAGGCCAGATTCGCCGGGTCGATGTCATGGCCCTTGGCCGAGCGCACCCAGCCTTTCTCCGACAAAATCACCGTCAGCGGCTCATTCGGAATCAGCGCCGACTCGTCCATTGCCTGCGCCGACTGCCGCACCACCACCGGCGAGCGGCGGGCGTCGCCGTATTTCTCGGCATCTTGCGCCAGTTCCTTTTTCACCAGATTGCGCAGCTTCACCTCCGAGCCTAACAACGCTTGCAGCGTGTCGCGCTCCTTGCCCAGTTCCTTCTGCTCGCCGCGAATCTTCATCTCCTCCAGCTTCGCCAAATGGCGCAGCTTCAGCTCCAAAATCGCCTCGGCCTGGATATCCGTCAGGCCAAACGTCGCCATCAGCACCGGCTTAGGCTCGTCCTCAGTGCGGATGATGCGAATCACCTCGTCGATGTTCAAAAAGGCAATCAACAGGCCGTCGAGGATGTGCAGCCGCGCCAGCACCTTGTCCAGCCGATGGCGCAGCCGGCGCGTGACGGTCTGGATGCGGTAGACCAGCCATTCGCTGAGAATCTCGCGCAGATTCTTCACCCTAGGCTTGCCGTCCAGGCCGATCATGTTCAAATTGACACGGTAGCTGCGCTCCAGATCCGTCGTCGCAAACAAATGCGACATCAGTTGCGCCGCGTCGATGCGCTTCGATTTCGGCATGATGACCAACCGCGTCGGACTTTCATGGTCGGACTCGTCGCGCAAATCCTCCACCATCGGCAGCTTTTTCGCCTGCATCTGCGCGGCGATCTGCTCCATGATCTTATTGCCGGACACCTGGTAGGGCAGGGCGGTGATGATGATGTTGCCGTCCTCCTGCTCATAGCGGGCGCGCAGGCGCACCGAGCCGTTGCCGGTCTGGTACATGCGCAAAATGTCCGCCGGCGGCGTGATAATCTCCGCCTCGGTCGGAAAATCCGGGGCGCGCACGATTTCGCAGAGTGCCTCCAAGGTTGTCGCCGGCTGATCCAACAGCAGAATGCAGGCTTGCGCCACCTCGCGCAGATTGTGCGGCGGAATATCCGTCGCCATGCCCACGGCGATGCCGGTCGCCCCATTCAGCAACACATTCGGCAAACGCGCCGGCAACAGGCTCGGCTCGTCCAAAGTGCCGTCGAAATTCGGCACCCACTCCACCGTGCCCTGCTCCAACTCCGACAGCAAAGTCTGCGCGTAAGGCGTCAGCCGCGCCTCGGTGTAGCGCATCGCCGCGAACGACTTCGGATCATCCGGCGAACCCCAGTTGCCTTGGCCGTCGATCAGCGGATAACGGTAGGAAAACGGCTGCGCCATCAACACCATCGCCTCGTAACAAGCGGAATCGCCGTGCGGATGGTATTTGCCCAACACATCGCCGACGGTGCGCGCCGATTTCTTGTGCTTGGACAAAGCCGACAAGCCCAGTTCGGACATGGCGTAGACAATGCGCCGCTGCACCGGCTTCAGCCCGTCGGCGATGTTCGGCAAGGCACGGTCGAGGATCACATACATGGAATAATCCAAGTACGCCTTCTCGGTGAAATCTTTCAGAGGAATGCTTTCGTAGGCGGTGGCGGTGTTCATGCGGCAAAAGTGAAGGTTGAATGACGGCGGGGATTTTACCGTGGACTAGCGGCGGCGCTAGGGTTTTGTTATCGGCGCGGCACACCCCAAGCCCGAATGCCGGTAAAATCTGCGCGGCTTTGCGAACCCTAAGCTTACCCCATGCCCAGCGAATTCCACTACCAAATCCCTTGGTGCGCCCACAGCCGCCACCCCGGACGCCATCCCGGCGCACAGGCCGGGGCCGGCGTCGAATACCTAGGCGCGGCGCCGTTCGCCAGCCAGCCCGACGCCCGCCATCTGGATGTCCGCGCCATGTTGGCCGACCCGTTCGGGCGACTGCTGGTGAAAAGCTTCCGCCAACGGGCGGCGGTGCCGGTGTGGCTGTTGGCCGATGTGTCGGCGTCGATGGCGTTCAACGGCAAGCTGGCCCGATTGGCGGAATTTGGCGAAGCCTTGGCCTGGTCGGCGTGGCGCAGCGGCGACCCGTTCGGCTGCTTCGCCTGCGCCGGCGGCATCGCATGGGATATAAGCCTGCCCCTGCGCCGCCACAAAGGCGTCGCCGCCGACTGGCGCGGGCGCATGGCACGTTTCCAGCCGGATTCCGGGCGGCATGAAGGCTTGCTGGACGCCGCTTGGCAACTCGGCCGCCAACGCAGCTTGGTGTTTTTGTTGTCGGATTTCCATTGGCCGGAGGCGCAATTGCAGGCATTACTCGATGCACTCGCCCTGCACGATGTCGTGCCGGTGGTGCTATGGGATCAAGCCGAATATGCCAACTTGCCGCGCTTTGGCCTCGCCGAACTGGCCGACCCGGAAACCGGCCAACGCCGCCGCGTGTTTTTCCGCCCCGAACTGCGTGAGAAAATTGCCGCCGCCTACGCGCTACGCCGCGAACGCCTGACCGCGTTATGCTCGGCCCACGGCCGCGCACCGTTTTTCCTGACCGGCGCATTCGACGCCGAACAGATGACCCAATACTTTTACCCCGCATGATAATCCCGCCTATTGTTTCTAGTCCGCGTGGTGGCGCGGGAATCCGAAAACTAGCGCTGGCAAGTGTATTGGCCTCCGCGACAGCCGCCTTAGCCGAAATCCCTGCGCCCATCCATTCCGTGGATATAAGCTCGACCCGCGATTATGGCATCGCCATCGGCGAAGTGATATCCAGCGAAGTGCGCGTCGCGGTGGAGTTGGGTTATGAACTGGAAACCGCCGCGCTGCCGCAGCCGGGCAGCGCGGTCAACGATTATCTGGAACTGCGCGACCTGCGCCGGACAAGACACGAAGAAAACGGCGAAGCGGTGTATGGCATTACCTTGAATTACCAAGTGTTCAAAGGGGTGCGCGACACGGAAGCCTTGACGGTTCCGGCTGTACCCTTGCGTTTTCACCGCGCTGAGGCCACTGCCGAAACGCAAACCCCGGCTTGGAATTTCACCCTCGCGCCGATAATACCGGCAAAAACCCCCGACGAAGCCGTGATACTGCGCGGCGATATGCCAACGCCCAGCCATGCCGGGGTATACCCAGGCCGCTGGCTGGCGGCATATTTGACAGGGCTTTTGTGTTTTGGAGTTTATGCGCTTTGGCGCTTGGGGTTAATGCCGTTTGGCCGCCACGCCACCCCCTTCGACCGCGCCGCCCGCCAGATTGACAAACTCGGCAAACGCCCGGCGAATTTGGATCTGTGCCGGGAAGCCGCCAAGCGGGTGCATGCGGCGCTGAACGAAACCGCCGGGCAGGTAGTGGTGTCCGGCCAATTGGCGCATTTCCTGGCGGCGCAACCGGAATATGCGCGGTACGAAAAAGAGTTGGCGCAGTTTTTTGCAGAGTCAGACCGGCTGTTTTATGCCGATGCCACAGACTGCCCAAAAGGGTATTTCACGATGCTGAAAAACGTATGCCAAAAAATGGCGGCGGTCGGGGCGAAGCGATGATTAAGGTGCATCTGATTAAATCTTTGCTCCCTCCCCCTCGCAGGGCGAGGGTTGGGGCGAGCGTCTTAAAATCGAATAGTTTGCCCCTAACCCTCTCCCCGCAGCGCGACAAAGCCATTAGCTTAAGCGAAATTTGGAGTCCAAAGCTTGCTTTGGCTATTTCAAGTCCGTCCAAAGCAAGCTTTGGACTCCAAGACCACGCCGCCGACAGGCTTAAGTTCATGGCAATCCAGCCATGAGCCTAGGTTTTGCGCAAGCATGGGCCTTGCTGCTAATCCCGCTGGCAGGCATTCCGTTATTGCGCAGCGGCCAAAAAACCCTGACCTATTCCAGTCTGACGGCTTTGCCGGATGATCCACTATCGGCCTGGATAGACCGGGGCTTGAAAACCCTAGCCGCGTTCGCCGCGATAGTATTAGTGGTCGGCATCGCCGGGCCATACCGCCGCGAACAGACTATCGAAAAAATCGGCACCGGGGCGCATATCGTGCTGTTGGTCGATCACAGCAGCAGTATGAACGAAAACTTTTCCGGCACCTATTTAGGCGGTAAATCACACGAGTCGAAAAGCGCCTTGGCCGCGCAATTGCTGGCCGAATTGGTCAGCCGACGGCAAGAGGATTTGTTCGCGCTGGTGGCATTCAGCGCCGCGCCGATTTACGTGCTGCCATTGACGCAAGACCGCGCCGCCGTCCGCGCTGCGGTATTGGCTTTGGGCGGGCGCGGCCATGGCGTCACCAATATTGCCCCCGGTTTGGCGATGGCATTGCGGCATTTCAGCGGCCAGCCGGTCACGGGTTCGCGGGTGGTGCTGTTAGTGTCGGACGGCGCGGCGCGGATGGAGCCGGAAACCGCCGACGCGCTGCGCCAAGCATTCCAAGACCAACAAACCCGGCTGTATTGGATTTACCTGCGCAACCCGAAAGGCGGCCGACTCAGCGAACCGCCGAAAAACCCCAATGAAAGCACTACGCCCGAATATTTTTTGCACCAGTATTTCCAAACCCTAGGTGTGCCGTATCAAGCGTATGAGGCGGACAATCCGCAGGCTTTGCAAAAAGCCATCCGCGACGTGGAAAGCTTGGAAAACCGCCCGCTGGTCTATCAAGAAAAATTGCCGCGACAAGATTTGTCCGGGTATTGTTACGGCGTGGCGCTGGCCTGCCTGCTGATGCTGGCCGCTGCGCAATTGTTGGAGGTGAAAACATGGGATACTTAAGGCTAAAGCGCCTGCCGCTGTGGTTGTATGCGCTGGCGATAGTGTGCAGCGCCGGGGCGGTTTATGAAACGGTGGGCTTAGTGCAAAGCGCACGGATCAAGCATGCCTTGGCCCATCCTGAAACCATTAAAATTGATGAAACCACTCCGGCGATATTGGTTTTTGCCAAAGCCCGTAAATTCAGCCAAACCGGCCACGACGGCGAAGCAATACGCCTGTATGCCAGCCTGCGCAATACCCCCGATTTGGCATTGCGCGAACGCGCCTTGCATAACCTAGGCACGTTGTATTTACGCGATGCGGCTACGCGCTGGAATGCCCGTGGCGTGTTGGAAGCCGCCCATGTCGGCACACAAGTCGAATTGGCAAAAGACAGTTACCGCGAAGTATTGCGGCTAAACCCCAACAACTGGGATGCCCGCTTCAATCTGGAATATGCCTATCGCATCACCCCGCCGCCGCGTGAACAAGCCAAAGCGGATTTTCAAGGCAGCAAGTCCAGCGTGTTTTCAACCTTACCCGGTTTGCCCGTCGGCGGGCCGTGACGGTGGATTTGCTGCTGATCGCCCAATCCGCCCGCATGTTGGCGCAATCC
>JBJSYU010000635.1:0-5470 GCA_046089945.1 Candidatus Methylumidiphilus sp. | reverse complement strand
CAAATTCCACGGCGCTTTCGTGTCCGGCCAAGCGCAGCAAGGCTTCCACGTCGGTCTTCACGTCAAAGAAATCCACCGGGCGGGATTTTTCGCCCCATTGTTCTTCATGCACGGAACCCAAAGCCAAACCGGCCAGGGATTTTTCTTGGGCAATTGCGCCGTCGCGGCGCGTGAAGCGCAGGCCGGCCTCAAACAGCCGGACGCGGGTCTGCTGGCGGTTGAGGTTTTTCAGCGCGGCGTCAAGCAGCCCGCACCACAGGCCAGTGCGCATCACCGCCAATTCGGCGGAGATGGGGTTTTGCAGCGCGATGACAGCCAAGCCGGGTTCGATCTTGGCTTGCATGCCCGGCTCGACGAAGCTGTAGGTGATGGCCTCTTGATAGCCGCGATCCACCAGCACGTCTTTTGCCCGCTCGATGTCAAGCCGGGCCTCGGAAACCGGGCGCAGTTCCATGTGCGTGGCGGGGTTGCGCTTGGGGATGTTGTTGTAGCCGTACACCCGGCCGATTTCTTCGATCAAATCGGCCTCGATGGCGATGTCGAAGCGGAAACCCGGCGGGGTCACGCGCCAGCCTTCCGGCAGTTCTTCCAGCCCCATGCCCAAGCGCGACAGCAGTTCGGCGAGTTGGGCACGCGGGATGGCCAAGCCGAGCAGCTTTTCGACGCGGGCCTCGCGCAGCCGGATCGGTGGGCGCGTGGGCAGATGCGCGTCAGCGCGGGCCTCGATGAGCGGCCCGGCCGTGCCGCCGACGATGTGCAGCAGCAACGCGGTGGCGCGTTCGATGGCGCGGGTTTGCAATTGCGGATCGACGCCGCGCTCGAAGCGGTGCGAGGAGTCGGTGGTCAGGCCATAGCGGCGGGCTTTGCCCATGATCGCGGACGGCGCAAAGAACGCGCATTCCAAGAAAATGTCCTGCGTCGCGTCATCGACAGCGGATTCTTCGCCGCCCATGATGCCGGCCAAGGCCAAGGGGCGGGCGGTGTCGGCGATGACCAGCACGTCCTCGGCCAATTCGATTGTCTGGCCGTTCAGCAGCAGCAGCTTTTCGCCGGGCCTGCCGTAACGGACATGGATGCCGTCTTGCAGCTTGGCGGCGTCAAACGCATGCAAGGGCTGGCCGAGTTCCAGCAGCACATAGTTGGTGACATCGACCAGCGGCCCCAAAGACCGCAGGCCGGAGCGGCGCAGGCGCTCGGCCATCCACAACGGCGTCGGTTTGCTGCGATCCACGTGCTGGATCAAGCGGCCGAGGTAGCGCGGGCAGGCGTCTGGGGCGTCCACCGTGACCGGTAAGGTGGCCGCACTGCCGACCGGGTTGGCCGGGGCGGCGGCGGCTTGCCAGTCGATGCCGTTCAGCAAGGCCACTTCGCGGGCCACGCCTTCGACGCTGAGGCAGTCGGCGCGGTTCGGCGTCAAGTTCAGTTCCAAGCTGGTGTCGTCCAACTGCAAATAGGCGCGCACATCGGTGCCGACCGGGGCGTCCGGCGGCAGCGGCAGCAGGCCGTTCTGGCCATCGTCAAAGCCGAGTTCCTTGGCGGAACACAGCATGCCGAAGGACTCGACGCCGCGCAGCTTGGATTTACCGATCTTCATGCCGCCGGGCAGCACCGCGCCGATCATCGCCAACGGCGGCTTCATGCCAACTTCAACATTCGGCGCGCCGCAGACGATGGTCAACGGCTCCGCCCCGCCCGCCGCGACTTGACAGATGCGCAACCGATGCGCCTCCGGGTGCGGGGCCAACGACAGCACTTCACCGACGACCACGCCGCTGAACGCACCGGCGGCAGGCGTCAAGCCCTCGACCTCCAACCCCGCCATGGTCAGTTGCGCGACCAATTCATCCGTCGAAAGCGGCGGATTCACCAATTCTCTTAACCAAGCCTCGCTGAATCGCATGGGCTACCTTCACTTTGCAAATGTAGGGTGCGCACCGCGCACCGATGAATATCCGAATTAAAGACAACTAAAACCCTGGCAATCGCAATTCCTCATAATCCACACGCTTGCCGCGGATGGCCTCGCGGATCATCAATTCGTTTTTAGACAAGCGGGATTGGCCAGATTTGAGTTCGAGGAACACGATGCGCTCCAACTTGCCCTCAGACAGGCCATCGAATACCACATAATCCACGCCTTTGCCGAGGAATACCATGTCCCGCGCGGCATAAGGAAAGTCCGGCAGGAACGGCGCGACTTTTTCGTAGACTTCGCCGAGGATCACGGAACGGGAACGGGTGGTCGCATCACGCCGATGGGCGCGGATTTCGCTGTGCCGCAGCCGACGGCCCAGCAAGAAGGCACCGACGATCAAGGCCAGCGCGACGAGCAGGGCAATGACCGCAGTGACGACAGAAATTTTCAGCATCGCCCGCCGCCCGCGTCCGGTCAGGACGCCCGAAACTGCTGCAAAAACTTCAAGTCGTTCTCGAAAAACATGCGCAAGTCGTTGATGCCGTAGCGCAGCATCGCCAGCCGTTCGACGCCTAGGCCGAAGGCGAAGCCCGACCATTGCTCCGGGTCGATGGCGACATGACCAAACACTTTCGGATGGATCATGCCGCAACCCATCACTTCCAGCCAGCCGGTGTACTTGCACACGCGGCATCCGCCGCCGCCGCAGATGACGCATTGGATGTCCACTTCGGCGGAGGGTTCGGTGAACGGGAAATACGAGGGGCGGAAGCGGACTTCGATGTCCTTTTCAAAGAACAGCCTGAGGAATTCGTAGAGGATGCCCTTCAAGTCGGCAAAGCTGACGCTGTCGTCCACCAGAAAGCCTTCGACTTGGTGGAACATCGGCGTGTGGGTCAGATCCGAGTCGCAGCGGTATACCCGGCCCGGCGCGATGATGCGCAGCGGCGGCTTGCGGGTTTCCATGACGCGGACTTGCACCGGCGAGGTGTGGGTGCGCAGCAGCGTGTGCGTGTCGAAATAAAAGGTGTCGTGCATCGCCCGCGCCGGGTGTGATGCCGGGATGTTGAGCGCCTCGAAATTGTGGTAGTCGTCCTCAATCTCCGGGCCTTCGACGACTTCAAAGCCGACATTGGCAAACAATCTGGCAATGCGCCGCAGCGTCAACGTGACCGGGTGCAGCCCGCCGCCGCCCTGCCCGCGCCCCGGCAAGCTGATGTCGAGGGTTTCGCTGGCGAGACGCGCCTGCAAAACTTGCTGCTCCAAGTCGAGCTTGCTGGTTTCGAGCAAAGATTGGAAACTGTCGCGGACTAAGTTGATCGCCTGCCCGGCCTCGCGGCGCTCGTCCGGGGACAGCTTGCCCAATTCCTTCATGCGGTCGGTGAATATACCCTTTTTGCCGAGGTAATGGACACGGATTTGATCCAAATCGGCTAGGGTGGCGGCGGCGGCAAGCTGTTGTGCGGCTTGCGCAAGAATATCGTCAAGGGTAGTTGCGGTCACACTGCCCTGCCTTGCTTGAGGGAATAATCGGAGGGGGATTTCAAGGGAAAGCCTTTGCAATAAGGCTTTCCCAAACAACCATCGCGCAATCGGTTTAAGCGGGCAAAACCTGCCTGACCAGATCGGCAAAGCCTTCCTTGTCATAAACCGCCATGTCGGCCAAAACCTTGCGATCCAAGTCGACGGATGCTTTTTTCAGCAGATCAATAAAGCGGCTGTAGGATAATCCCTGTTCACGCACGGCGGCGTTGATGCGGGCAATCCACAATGCGCGGAACTGGCGTTTCCTCTGGCGGCGGTCGCGGTAGGCATACTGGCCTGCTTTGATGACGGCTTGCTTGGCGACTCGATAAACGCGGCTGCGGGCGCCGTAATAGCCCTTGGCCAGCTTGAGTATTTTCTTGTGCCGAGCGTGGGCGGTGACGCCACGTTTTACTCTAGGCATGAATGTCCCCTGTTAAATGTCTTGCTAAACGGAATCAGGCGTAAGGCAGCATGCGGGCTGCGCTTTTCACGTCCGACTCATGGATCATGGATGGCGAGCGCAGATGGCGCTTGCGCTTGGTGCTTTTCTTGGTCAGGATGTGGCGGCGGTGCGAGGCGTTGCACTTGAAGCCGCTGGCGGTCTTGCGAAACCGCTTTGCCGCACCGCGGTTAGTCTTCATTTTTGGCATTTCAAAAACTCCAAAGATTAATTTAAGATTTCTTCTTTTTCGGCGCAAGCGTCATACTTAACTGCTTGCCTTCCAACTTGGGAAACTGCTCCACCGTCGCATGCTCCAGCAAATCGGTTTCGATGCGCTTCAACAAGTCCATGCCCAGTTCACGGTGGGACAATTCACGTCCACGGAAACGCACGGTGATCTTGGCTTTATCCCCGTCGGTGAGGAACCGCACCAAGTTGCGCAGCTTTATCTGATAGTCGCCTTCGTCGGTGCCGGGCCGGAATTTGACTTCCTTGATATGGATGATCTTCTGCTTTTTCTTGGCGGCCTGCCGCTTCTTACTGTCCTCGAAACGGAACTTGCCGTAATCCATTACCCGACAAACCGGCGGCTCGGCGGTGGGAGAAATTTCCACCAAATCCAAATCGGCTTCAAAAGCAATTTGCTTCGCTTCCCGGCTGGAAACTATGCCTAACTGCTGCCCTTCCGCCCCAATCAACCGCACTTGCGGCCAGTTGATTTCGTCATTCAGACGCGGCTCTTTTCTGTCGTTCGCAGTGATACCCTATTCCTCCAACAAAGAATTATGCAATGGCGGCCCGCCCCACAACTTCATCGACGAGCTTTTGGGCGACTTCAGGCAAAGCAAAGCTGCCTAAGTCGTTGCCGTTCTGTGTGCGCAATGTGGCGGTTCCCGCCTCAACTTCCTTGTCGCCGACAATTAGAAGATAAGGCACCCGCTGCATCGAGTGTTCGCGGATTTTAAAGCCGATCTTCTCATTTCTCAAGTCAGTTTTCACCCGCAAGCCTTTTGCGGTCAATTCCTTAGCGATTGTTTGCGCGTATTCGGCCTGGCGGTCTGTGATGTTCAGCACTGCAACTTGGATTGGCGCCAGCCACAGCGGGAAATAGCCCGCGTGGTGTTCGATCAAAATGCCGATGAAGCGCTCCATCGAACCCAAAATCGCCCGGTGCAGCATGACCGGCGTCTCTTTCGCGCCGCTTTCGGCGACATACACCGCGCCTAGCCGTTCCGGCATGGAAAAATCGACTTGGATGGTGCCGCATTGCCAGACGCGGTTCAGGCAGTCTTTCAGCGAAAACTCAATTTTCGGCCCGTAAAACGCGCCTTCGCCCGGCTGCAACTGCCAGTCCAAGCCTTTGCTGTCTAGCGCCTGTTGCAGGGCGGCTTCGGCCTTGTCCCAGACTTCATCGGCACCGACGCGCTGCGCCGGGCGGGTGGACAGCTTGACCAGCACCTCATGGAAGCCAAAATCGGCATAGACCTTGTGCAGCAGGTCGATGAAATCAGACACCTCGGCTTGGATTTGGCTTTCGGTGCAGAAGATGTGCGCGTCGTCTTGGGTGAAGCCGCGCACCCGCATGA
>JBJSYU010000634.1:0-7191 GCA_046089945.1 Candidatus Methylumidiphilus sp. | reverse complement strand
CAGCTTAATGGCCCATCTTTTGAGTTTTTCGTTGTTTTCGCAATCAGCATCGCCTCGGCACAGGCTGGAAAACGCCAGCAGCAAAACACCCATAAAACCATAGAATCTTCGCATATCGGCCTCTCCACTCAATACAGTTAAATTGTGCGCAAAGTAGCGCAGTGCCTTGGCGGCATGCTTAATGAGCCGGTCACGGCGAGTCGGCGGGCGCTTTCGGCCTGACGATGCTCAACGGCCCCTCGTCGCTCTCGGATTTTGCGGGGGCTGCGGGCTGCGCAACGGCTTTGCCGGCGCTGGGCTTGCCGTGGTGGACTTGGGGCGCGGACGGTTTAGGGCAGGGCTTAGCCTCGGCACATTTAGGGCAAGACTGCGGTGGCGCTGGCTTTGGGCAAGGTTTCGGCTCGTCGGGCTTCGGGCAAGGTCTCGGCGCATCAGGTTTAGGGCAGACAGGCCTGGGACAAGGTTTAGGCTCGTCAGGCTTCGGGCAAGGTCTCGGCGCATCAGGTTTAGGGCAAACAAGCTTGGGACAAGGCTTAGGCTCGTCGGGCTTTGGGCAGGTTTTATTTTTCAGCGCCGCCTCAGCCTCGGCTTGTTTTCTCTTGGCATCCGCCAATGCGGCGTTCAGCCGCGCTATTTCAGTTTTTTGCGCCTCGACATTGGCTTCAAGCCCTTGCCTGATTGACTCGGGAAGATCGTGATCTTGGCTCCAAGCTGGGGCGCAAATGCCCGCAGCCAATCCTGCCGCTAATGCGCAGGCGGTTTGCAGGCGGGCGTGGCGGCTCAGTATTTCAGGTGGCATGGCTAAGGCAAATGGTCATTCGCTAGTCGGCTGCAAAAACCCCACATCGTCGGCAATGTGGAGTTTGTCTTTGAATTTATTCAGGTAGCGTTTTTCCTTGGCCGCTTCCGTGTCGCCCACCGCGTCCAGCGTGTACACGTTTTCCAACCAAAGCCTAAAGGTGTCCGGCTTCTGGGCGATGACAGGGGTTTTCTCGCCAGTTCTTATCACATCGGCGCCCCAAGTAAACATGTCCGCCACCCACTGCCCATTGGCTTTGCCCATGGCTTGCTTGTTACTTTTAAATTGGTTTATCGCCATTTCGGCCAAGGCTTTAGCTTCCGGTGCCGCAACCTGGGCGATGGCACTTAAACAGCTTAAGGCATAGGCTTTGGTTTGCCAGCCGCGCATGCTGGGGTTGGGCTTTGCCAAGCGGGTGTCCAATTCGCTGATGCCCGCCTGCCATTGCGCGGATGCCTGGGTATTGCCTGTGGCTTGCTGCCACCATTCTGCCTGTGCCTGCCGGTATGATGCGATGTCTTTGGCGTCGGCGGGACAGGCTGGAAAAGCCGTGGATGTTGCGGGCGGGCTGGAAACCGTGCGCGGCCAATAGCTGATTAGGAGCGCTGCCAGCAATGCCATAAGCAACAATGCCGCGGCAGCGATGAGGCTGCGCGGTTTTTTGCCTTGGGTTTCATCGCCGGTTTTGCCGGTTATAGGCGCGGCGTCGTCAGGCGTATCGTTTAATGGCGTGGGCGATATCCACTGGGGTGCGGCGAGATTGGCTTGCGCAGCCGTAAAGCCTTGGAACACGCTTAAGTCAGTAAGCTTTCCAGTCAGCGTGTCAATTTCAGCTATCAAGCCGTCATGCGGCAATTGGCGGTGTTTCGATGGCCTGCCGTTGCCTAGGCTGTCGATTTTGGCGGTTATCCGGTGCGCACCCTCGTATGCCGCGCGCCCTGCGGCGCCGGTCGCAGGCATTAGCCCCGTGTCGAGTATTTCTTTCAGCATATGGCTGAGGCTACCGAAATCGGCCCGCCAATCAAGCTGCTGCGCGGCGACGCCGGGTTTGCCGGTGGCTGCGCGGTCTTTGCGTAATGCCGCCTTAAGCAGCTCAGACTGGTAGGGCGCCGTCGGCAAAATCGGGAGGTTGTGTTCCAAGGGCCATGCCGGGTTGACTGAGAAGGCGAAGTCGATGATGCGGATATGTTCAAAATCGATGCGGATAAAGCCATCGGTTTCGGGGTTAAAGGGGTAAGGGGTATAAGGCAGGCAAATGTTGTCCGGTTTAATGTCGCAATGCACGATGCCTAAGGCGTGTATTTCCCGCAGCGCGATAAGGCAGGCGCGGATTAGCAACAAAAATAGGCCCACTCGCGCAAACGGGTGGGCGTCCACCATGCCATTGGCGTAACGTGGTTGGATACGCAGCCAATTTTCAATAGTGACACCCGCGTCGAATGTCGCCAGCAGGCTGACTACTGGCGTGACAATGCCGTCGCCTAGGCGTTTGAGTTCAGCGTATTCAACGACATGGCGCAGCTTGGCGGTGGCGAAGTAGTTTAAAAAACGGGTTTCCCGTTGAATCCAGTAATCCGCCCCGTTCAAACCCTCCGCCTTGAATTGTTTGCGGTAGGTGCAGCGCGAATGCTCTTCGGGAGCTTGCCGCGTCACCAGAACATGGGGCAAATCACGGATGACCGCATTGCCCAAGTCGAATGGATTGTATAGCGCCGCTGAGTCTTCAGCCATGCTTTGCAGCCTCCTAGGTGGCAGCGATAGTCTTAATTTTTCCTGATTAGCAAGATGCTTCAGCCAGCAGGAAGAAGCGCTTTTGCTAAGTCCAATGTGTTGGAATCCGCCTGGTTCGCCATCCTTGGACGCTGGATTCCGGCGCCCGGCCGGAAGGACGGAGATTTTTTCAGCATTGGCTGAACCCTCTCGCTGATTAGGCAATTTTTTGCAAGCGGCACACCCATCAGCCGATTTCCGGCAGCAGCGCCTCCAGCGCCGCCTTGTCCAGATGGGCCTTTTCCACCTTCAGATAAGCCACGCCGTCTTCGGCCAGCACCACGGCTTCGATGACGCCGGCCACGGCGCGCAGTTTCACCGACAAAGCCGCCGCTTCGGCGGGGTTTAAATTGCCGAAGTTAATCAGCACGGAGCTGAGGTGGCGGGGCGGGGCCATGCCGTAGGCGACGACGGCCCAGACTGCGGCCAATACCGCGCAAAACCCAAAGACATAGGGTATGCCGAACGCGCCGTATAGTGTCCCGCCGCTGACGCCGCCGACGAAGGCACCTAAGAATTGCGCGGTGGAGTAAACCCCCATCGCGGTGCCTTTTAGTTCCGACGGGGCGACTTTGGAGATCATCGACGGCAAGGTCGCCTCCAACAGGTTGAAGGCGGTGAAGAAGACGTAGAGCAGAAAGCCGATGGCGTAGACGTTGCCGCCGCTGAGCAGCAGCCCGGCGTCGGCCAGCGCGACGACGCCGATGAAGGCGACGAACACGGGTTTCATTTTGCGTTTGGTTTCGGCGAGGATCACGAATGGCACCATGCTGAACATCGACAGCAGGAACACCGGCAGGTAGACCTGCCAATGGTTGGCGGTCGCCAATTGCGCATTGTCGCGCAGGATTAGCGGCACGACGACGAAGGTGGCGGTGAGGATGGCATGCAGTGCGAAGATGCCGAAGTCCAGCCGCAGCAGTTCGGGGTTGCCCAGCACAGCGCCGAATTGCGCCGGCTGGGCTTGGGTGTCGCGGTGGAAGCGGCTGACGACGGGGTTGGGCACGACGCCGTAGAGCAGGGCGATGCCGGCCAGCGCCAGCGCGGCGATGACCCAGAAGATGCCCGGCACGCCGATCAGCCCTTCCAGCACTGGGCCTAGCACCATCGACACGGCAAACGAGATGCCGATGCTGATGCCGATCAAGGCCATGGCTTTGGTGCGGTGTTCCTCGCGGGTGAGGTCGGCGGCTAAGGCCATGACCACGGCGGCGACCGCGCCCGCGCCTTGGATGGCGCGGCCTAGGATCACGCCGTAAATCGAATCCGCCAAGGCGGCGACGACGCTGCCGGCGGCGAAAATCAGCAGTCCTGCGCTGATGACTTTTTTGCGGCCGGCCCGGTCTGACCACAATCCAAACGGGATGCCGAACAGCGCCTGGGTCAGGCCGTAGGCGCTGATGGCCAGCCCGATCAGCGCCGGGGTGGCGCCTTCGAGTTGGCGGGCGTAAATGGAGAACACCGGCAGGATCATGAACAGGCCCAGCATCCTGAGCATGTATATGCCGGCGAGGGAGAGGCTGGCGCGTCGTTCCGCGCCGGTCATCGGGGTGTCTATTTCCAGCGCCTGCTTCAAAGCGGTGTCTCCTAAAAAGGCGTTACGGTCACTTGTTGGCTTTGTCGTATTCGGCGAAGAAGGCGTTTAGCTTCTCGTCGATGGCTTTGGCGGTCGGCTGCACCAGCGCGTCCAGGCCATTGGAGCCCGCCTTTATCACGGTGGCTTCCCACAGGATGGCGTCCACATGCTGCGGCACCAAGGTCGGATGCTTGACTTGGGCGCCGTCTTGTTGCGGCAGTTCGGTGGCGCGGTTCACGGCATGGGCGTAATGGGCGTAGACGCTGATGCGGCCGGTGACCGCCGACGGCTCAGCCCCGGCTTCGGTGGCGGTGACATCGATGATGACTTTCGCCCGGCCGGTCAGGTGCGGTAGCAGCATGCTGTCGTTGGCGTTGCGCGCCTTGTGGAAGTTGACATGGTGCTGCGCCGACAGGACTTCCAGGTTTTTCAGGCTGTCTTGGCAGATTTGCTTCAAGGCCGGCGTGGTGGATTGTTCGGCGGGGCAGTAGAACACGATGCCCGGCCAGCCTTTCAGCTTGGTCAGGTTGGTTTCCATCATGCGCTCGATGATTTTCTGTTCGGCGACATCCGACACCACCGGCACGTCTTTGTGTTCCTGCGCGGGCGGGGCAGGCGGGGTTTCGGCGAAGCTTGGCGCGGCAAAGCCGGTGGCTAGCAGCAGCAGGGCGGGGAGGGCGGGGGATTCAACATGGCAACCTCAAAAGTTTTTGATTGTGGAGTGGAGCTTGGGGATTTAAACCCCGCAGGCCGGGCGGCCGCGGGGAGATGGGTCAGTCGCCGTCGATATCGACTTGGCCGGTCAGGCGGCGGCGGATGTGCGACCAGGACATGCCCATGGCCAAGACTAGGGCGACGACGATTTCGGTGAAATGGACAATCACCCGGATGTTGCCGGGGTCGAACCAGCCCATTTCGGCAAACAGCCAGATGACCCCGCCGCACAGCGACAAAATCAGCGCGACGCCGAAGATGCCTAAGGACTCGCGGGTGGCGTTGGCGTACACCACCCAGCCGGTCAGCAACACGATGCCGGCCACGAATTTCAGGGCGTCGGAGCCGAGCAGGCCGGTTTCTGGATGGTTGAGGCTGGCTTGTATCCAATCATAGTAGGAATAGCCTTCCGGGTTGTAGGTGGCGTAAACCAGCGCCAAGGCGAACAACAGCCGCAGCAAAAAGCCCGGCCCAGTCAGAGTTCCATTGCGCATAGTGGATTTTTTTAGGGTGTGGAGTGGAAGATGTCAGGCATTTAATAAAACCGGCACGGTGGGAGTCAAGCGAAATTCAAGAAGATCCGACGCTTCGGTTATAATGCGGCCACGATTTTTTACCCTCAAGGCCACCGCCCGTGCGCAAAGTGTTGGATGTCATGCTAGTCCTCGCCACCTTGGAACTGTGTTTTTTCCTGTTCAAGCAGGCGATGCGCTGGTTCCCCAATTAAGCCTTAGGCATTCGCATGGCACAGCCTAACAAGCCCTCATTGCAGGAACAGGCGGAACAGCGTTTGCAGGAAGAGGCTTTGCGCGTCGCCAAGAGCGTGCAGACGCCGGGGCAGACGAAAGAGCAGACCAAGCTCATCGCCAAAGGCATCGAAAAAGGCATCGCCCTCTACAAGCAGCAGCAAAAGGCCAAGGCCCGCGAATTTGACAAGGCCCGTAAAAAAGCGCTGAGGCAAAAGTCGGCGGACGCTGGCGCGGCGGATGCCGCTGATGAGGCGTCCGAGTTCGCGCCGCCATCCTCGTCGGCCCAGCCCGCGCTGTATGCCGCTTCGGCAGTGTTCGCGCTGGCCGCGCTGTTCCATGTGCTGCGTTACTGGCTCGGCTGGCGGCTGTCGTTGCAGGATTTCGAAATTCCATTGTCCTGGTCGCTGGCGGCGGCTGTCGCGGCGGCGGCTTTAGCCGGGTGGATGTTCCGTTCCGCGCAGGATTGACGGGGGCGGATAGAATGCCCTGTGGCGGTGTCTGAACAAAGCTGCCGGCGCTACGTCGATCAGCAATACTTCAACCCCCCTTAAACTCTAGGAAACGCCATGGACATTTTAATCACTGGCGGAACCGGCGCCATTGGCCGGGTCTTATGCCGCCGTCTGGCCGAGCAAGGCCACCGCCTGACCGTGCTGAGCCGCAAGCCCGGCACGGTCAAAGCCCTATGCGGCGACGCCGCCACGGCGCTGGCCTCGCTGGCCGACCTGCCCGCGTCCGCCCATTTCGACGCGGTGGTGAATCTGGCCGGCGAGGTGGTGGTCGGCCCGCCGTGGACGAAACAGCGCCGGCAACAACTGTGGGACAGCCGCGTCACGCTGACCGGCCAATTGGTGGACTTCATCCGCCGCGCCGACAGCAAGCCCGGCGTGCTGATTAACGCCTCCGCCGTGGGGTATTACGGCGACGGCGGTGATAAAATCTTGGACGAAGACAGCCAAGGCGCCGGCGGCTTCGCGCACCAACTCTGCGCCGGTTGGGAGCAGGCGGCAAGCCAGGCGCAGGATTTGGGCGTGCGGGTCTGCGTTGTCCGCATTGGGCTGGTGCTGATGGCGCACGGCGGCATGCTGAAAAGCATGTTGCCCTCGTTCCGGCTGGGGCTGGGCGCTAGGCTGGGCGACGGCCGGCAATGGATGCCGTGGATTCATGTGGACGATCTGGTGGCGATGATGCTGTGGCTGTTGGAACATGGCGAATTGAACGGCGTGTTCAACGGCGCCGCGCCGAACCCTGTCGCCAATGCCGAGTTCACCCGCAGCCTCGCCCGCCATCTGCGCCGGCCGGCATTTTTATTCGTCCCGGCCGGCCTATTGCGGCTGGCGCTGGGCGAGATGGGCGGGCTGCTGGTGGAAGGCCAGCGGGCAATCCCTAAGCGCATCCAAGCCAGCGGCTTCCAATTTCGCCACGCGACGCTGGATGCCGCATTGGCCGATATCATCGGCCAGTAAATTTTGCACACCTAAACCATCGATTGAGAGACAAGAGAGTAGACCATGAACCAAGCAAGCAGAATCCTGCTGGGCGTGTTGATCGCAGTGTCCCTGCTGACGGCGGGGCTGGGCGAG
>JBJSYU010000633.1:0-2583 GCA_046089945.1 Candidatus Methylumidiphilus sp. | reverse complement strand
CCCGCTTCGCCTGCGCCAGCCAGTCCGAATAGCCGCCCATGTATTCGCCGATTTTGCCCTCGCCCTCGAACACCAGCGTGTGAGTGACGACATTGTCAAGGAATTCGCGGTCGTGGCTGACCAGGATCAAGGTGCCTGCGAAGCTGGCCAGCAGTTCTTCCAATAGCTCCAAGGTTTCAATGTCCAAATCGTTGGTCGGCTCGTCCATGACCAGCAGGTTGCACGGCTGGCTGAACAGCCGCGCCAGCAAGGCGCGGTTGCGTTCGCCGCCGGACAGGCTGCGCACCGGCGAGCGGGCGCGGGCGGGCTGGAACAGGAAATTCGCCAGATACGACATGACATGCGTCCGTTGGCCGTTGATATCGACGAAGTCCTTGCCGTCGGTGACGGCGTCGGCCAAGGTTTGGTCGGGGTCGAGCTGGGCGCGGAGCTGGTCGAAATAGGCGATTTGCAGCTTGGTGCCGTGGCGCACGGAACCGGATTGCGGTTCGAGTTGCTTCAGCAGAATTTGGATCAGCGTCGATTTGCCCACGCCGTTCGGGCCGATCAGGCCGACGCGGTCGCCGCGCAGGATGGTGGTGGACAGGCCGCGCAGGATCGGGCGTTCGGGATAGGCGAAGCTGGCCAACTCGGTTTCGATGACCAGCTTGCCGGAACGCTCGGATTGCTCCAGTTCGATTTTGGCCTGGCCTTGGCGGTTGCGGCGTTCGGCGCGTTCGTTGCGCAGCGCCTTCAAGGCGCGCACGCGGCCTTCGTTGCGGGTGCGCCGGGCCTTGATGCCTTGGCGTATCCAGACTTCTTCTTGCGCCAGCTTTTTGTCAAACAAGGCGTTTTGCCGGGTTTCCTCCTCCAGCGCGGCGGCTTTTTTCTCCAGATAGTCGGCATAGTTGCCGGGCCAGGAGGTGAGTTTGCCGCGATCCAGATCGACGATGCGGGTGGCGACTTTTTGCAGGAAGGCGCGGTCGTGGGTGATCAGCAAAATCGCGCCCTTGAATTGCAGCAATTGTTCTTCCAACCACAGGATGGCCTCCAAGTCCAGATGGTTGGTCGGCTCGTCCAGCAGCAGCACGTCCGGCTCGACGACCAAAGCCCGCGCCAGCGACACCCGCCGCCGCCAGCCGCCGGACAGCCCGGCCACCGCCTGTTCGCCGTCCAGCCCCAGCCGGCTCAACACCTGCTCCACGCGCTGTTGCAGCCGCCAGCCGTCCTGCGCCTCCAATTGATGCTGCAAGCGGCCCATTTCATTGAGGGCGTCTGCGCTGTGGGCGTGTTCGGACAGGCGGTGGTATTCGGCGATCCAATGGCCGATGTCGCCCAGCGCGTCGGCGACGGCGTCGTAAATCGTCGCCTGCTCCGGCAAAGTCGGCTCTTGATCCAGCATGGTGATTTGGATGCCCGGCTGACGCCAGATTTCGCCGTGGTCGGCGGGCACCAGGCCGACGATGGCTTTCATCAGCGTGGACTTGCCCTCGCCGTTGCGGCCGATCAAGCCCACCCGCTCGCCGGGGTCGAGCAGCAATTCGGCGTGATCCAATACGGGTTGGACGCCAAAAGCGATGGAAACGTCGGCGAGTCGAATGAGTGGCATGGCGTGTTATTATTGTTTTGGGGGCTTGGGAAGGCGCATAGTTTACAGGAAATGGGCGGGATTATTGATGATTCAAGCCACTTTTGCCTGCGCCTAAACCTGTGGTCTTATTGTGGTTTGTCGGCAAGGCCGGCTTACCTCGCCGATAGCGTATCTTTAAACTTCAAACGATGGAGGCCCCAACATGCCTAGCGTATTAGTCACCGGCGCCAACCGCGGCCTCGGTTTGGAATTTTGCCGCCAATACGCCGAGGCGGGTTGGCGGGTGTGGGCGTGCTGCCGCCGTCCCGACGCGGCGGCAGCGCTGCAAACATTGTCCAAGCTGCACCCGGCGTTGACGCTCCACGCCGTGGACTTGGCCGATTTCGCCAGCATCGACCAGTTGTCGCAGGATTTGGCCGCTGAAACCATCGACGTGCTGCTGTGCAACGCCGGCGTTTACGCCGACGACAAGGAAAATGGCTTTGGCGCGCTGGATTACCGGCTGTGGCTGGACAGCTTCATCGTCAACAGTCAAGCGCCGGTCAAGCTGGCCGAGGCGTTTTTGCCGCAACTCGGCCGCAGCGGCCGCCGCCTCATCGCCGCCGTCAGCAGCCTGATGGGCAGCATGGCCGACAACAGCAGCGGCGGGGCGATTTTGTACCGTTCCAGCAAGGCCGCGTTGAATGCCGCAATGAAAAGCTTGGCGCTGGATCTGGCGGGGCAGGGCGTCGGCGTGTTGATCCTGCATCCGGGCTGGGTGAAAACCGACATGGGCGGGCCGAACGCGCCGACTTTGCCCGCCGACAGCATCGCCGGCATGCGCCAAGTGATCGAGGCGTACACACCCAAAGACAGCGGGCGTTTTGTCGATTTTCGCGGGCAGACCGCGCCGTGGTGAACGCCGCGCTTTAGGGCGGTGTGGTTTTTTTCGAATCCCTCTCCCACGCGGGGAGAGGGCCGGGGTGAGGGTCTTAAAAACCAATAGTTCACCCATCACCCTAGCCCTCTCCCCA
>JBJSYU010000632.1:0-6732 GCA_046089945.1 Candidatus Methylumidiphilus sp. | reverse complement strand
TTTAAGTCCCCTCGCCCTGTAGGGATAGGGTTGGCGTGAGGGGCAAAATCAATGCTTTGCTAACTGTGTAGATATTTGTGACGAGGGGGGAGTCGCAACTTGCCGTAATCTATTCGTATGGACTGGCTCGTAGGGATGTTTTGGAGGCTTGCCATCCCCGGACACTGGATTCCAGCCCACGGTCGGCATGGCGGCGATATTTTCAGCATGGGCTGAAACTCTTGCCCATCATTCCCTAAAGTTGTCCGTAGGCTATCCACCAGGGCCCATTATCTGAAGCCGTTGGTGGTGATCCTTTCGGCTACGCTCAGCCTTGGCGAACCATGAACGGCTTCAGTTCTAATAATTTGGATTTTGCCGTTCACCCCATTCGACAAGCCCATGACAGGCTTCGATAGGCTCAGGGCGAACGGAAAAAACCTAAGCTAATGGCTTTGAGATTATCCGCCCCAAGCCGCCGTGTCGAAAAAATCGAAGCTGGCGAAGTTTTCCGTTGGGGCAGATTTGACGGTCAATGCGCCGACGGGGCAGAGGCGGACGGCGTGGTCGGTGGGGGCTATGGCGCTGTCTTGTAATAGGCCGGAGGTGGAGTTGACCGCGAGCCAAGTATTTGCGCCGCTGCCGGTGAAGGTGAAGAGGTTTTTGTGGTCGAGTTCGCGGCTGGCTTGGATGCAGACGCCGCAGAGGATGCAATGGCCGCGGTCTAGCGCGACTTCGGGGTGGCTGTCGTCTAGCGGTGGGATATAACTGGCGGAGGGGACGGCGGCGGGGACGTTTAATTCGGTGGCGGCGTCTTGCAGTCGGCAATCGCCGGTGCGCGCGCAGTGTAGGCAGTGGTGGCGACCTTGTTCCAACAACATCGACACGATATGGCTGCGCAGTTTGCGCAAGGCGGGGCTGGCGCTGGCGATGGCCTGCCCCGCCGCCGCTGGCACGGTGCAGGCGGACAGCTTGCGGCCGTCCACGTCCACCACGCACAGCCGGCAACTGCCGATGGCACCGACTTCGGGGTGGTAGCACAGGTGCGGGATGTTTAGGCCGGCCGCCAGCGCCGCTTGCAACACGGTATCGCCGGGTTGGAACGGCACGGTTTGGCCGTCGATGCTGAGGACGGGCGCGGCGGCGTCCACCGCTTAGCCCATGATGGTTTGGTAAGCCCGCTGCAACAAGCCCATTTCCGCCGGATGCCCGCCGCGCAGTTCGGTGATGGCGCAGAATTTGCCGCCGCCTTCGGCGAACAGTTCGCGGGGCGGGTCGATGCAGGTGAAGCGGGCCAGGTAGACGCTGACGATGCGCTGCGGCGTTTCCACGCGGCCATGGAATTCGCCTTGCGCCTGCAACAAGTCCGTTGGCAGCTCCATTTTTAAGCAATAGTCGCGGATCAGCGCCGCCGGATGCAGGAACAGGCCGGCCTCGCCGTCGCCGTCGTCGAGCAGCGTGGACAAGGGCGGCAAGGGCGTGGGGGCGATGACGCTGCCTGAGGCATGGCGCAGGAACAGGGTGCGGGCGCTGGTGCTTTGTGAGTGGTAGAGGATCAGCCGGGCGGCTTGCGCCCAGTCGCGGGTTTCAGTGTCCATGGGCGTCCCAAAGGCGTTTATAGCAAGTGTCCAGGCGCGACAGCGCCAAGCCGGCGGCGTCGAGTTCGGCGTAGCGCGGGAAGCGGCGGGCGCCGCCGCGCCCGTACCAGTCGGCCATCATCCGCGTCAGCACCTCTTTTTCGTCGGCGGTCTGGGCGATCAATTGTTTGGCCCAGTCCATCGCGGCGTTGGCGCTGAGCGGCGCGACGCGGTAACGCACGGCCTCGTCAAACAGCCGCACACCGCCGCCTTCGGCCACCGTCGCCCGCAGTTTGTCGCGGTCGGCGATTTCCACGCCGGCTAGATAGTCGATGCCGAAATGGTATAAGTCGGGCAACCAAGGCGTGGTCGGCCCCATTAACACGGTGACGGCGTTGCGGGCCAATTCGGCCAAGCGCGGAAAGGTTTTATTGGGGATGGAACTGGCGGTCAGAAACACCCATTCCGCACCCGGCAATAAGTATTCGCAAGCCGCGTCGCCGGTATCACCATGGCCGGGATTGCGTTCCAGCACGGTCAGGTTTAATTGGTGTTCTTTGCAAAAGCCGTCCAGCCCCGGATAGCGGCCGACGACGACTATTTTTTTGCCTTTGATAAACGGCAGGAAATGCTCAAAGACGGCGAGATTGCCACCGGCGGCGGGATTCAGCGTCAGCCCGTCGGGCAGGCGGTGGCGGCGGTTAATGGCGGCGTTGACTGCCGCCATGCCGACGGTGGCCGGGTATGGCTCGAACTCGCGCACCCAACGCGCCAGTTCGGCGACGGGTTTGCCGCGCAACTGCCCGGCCCAGGGTAAAGTGCGCGTCGGAATGCCGGGACTCATCGCCAAACCGCCGGCGTCCGCTTCGCAATATGTCCACACTAGGCCAATCAATACCTCGCGCACAGCTTCCGGGCCGGCGGCGTAGTCTTGCAGCAAATCGTAGATTTCGTAGGGGTTGGACATGGTGCGGTTGGGCTTTAAACGAAATGTTGGAGTCCAAAGCTGGCTTTGGACATTTCATACCTGTCCAAAGCCAGCTTTGGACTCCAAGAAAATTTCGCTGAATCTTGTTGTGTGGAAACCGGCCAGTTCGCCATCCCTGGACGCTGGATTCCGGCTCCCGGCCAGAATGACGGAGGCTTTGAGGCTGGGTTGGTCAGCCTATCGGTAGCGAAATGTTGGAGTCCAAAGCTGGCTTTGGACATTGCAAACCCGTCCAAAGCAAGCTTTGGACTCCAAGACAAAACCGGCACCCGGCGGAATGACGGAGGTTTTGAGGCCGGGCTTTGTCAGCCTATCGCAGGCAGCAATTTGGCTTCAGTCTTGACCAAATCATCGCGTCCCCAGGCCACTACGGCTTCGACAAACCAGCGGTGGTTGGTGGGGTGCGGGCGGACGACATCATACTCGGCGTAAAAACTGCCGTCGCCATGGAATTTCAACTCGCCGACGCGCTGGCCTTGGCTGTCGCGCCAGGTGCCGATCAAACTATCTTGGCCGCTGTACGGGTCTTTTGTCGTGGTGAAGCTGACTTGCGCATAGTCGGGGAAAGTCGGCATGCGGTTTTCGGCGAAGCCTAGCTTGCGGATTTCCGCGATGATTTGGGCGCAAATCGCCTCGCCTAAGGGGCGGTAATCATCCGAGTTCATGCGACACCTCCAAAATTTCCACGCCCACCGACTCCGCCAACCCACACACCACCGAGCCGCCGCAGCGGTCTTCCGGGTCTAGCCTGGCCAAATGGCTGAGGATGGCCCCGGCCTCTTGCCAATGCTGGCGGCGCAGCTTGATGAAGCCCAAGGCTTTCAGCGAAAACAGGTAAAACAGCCCGGCTTCGCTGGCGTAGTGCTGGCGCGGCGCCAGCTTTTCCCAGTCCGCCGGGGTGCCGGCCTGCCGGGATGATTCCGCCAAGGCCAGCCGGGCGGCGCGTTCGGCGCGGTCGAGCTTTTTGCTGTTGGCGTAAAACTTGTAGAGCGCGAAATACACCGGCAGGCAGGTCGGGTCTTCCGCCCGCGCTTCCCACAACAGGTTTTCCGCCTGGGTATTGTCGCGGTGGCGGGCGGCGACGGCGAATTGCAGCCGGGTGTTGGTGGCCGGCAACACGGAGGTGCCGAACAGCACCGGCTCGTCAAAATAGGCGACGGCGTTCATCTCAACTCCACACGAAACTGGGGACTTGCAAACGCTCGACCGGCACATCGCCAAGCAAATGCTCCTCGATGATGACCGGCACGTCTTCTTTCGTCACCTTGCCGTACATCACGCCTTCCGGGTAGACCAGCACACTGGTGCCAAAGCCGCACGGCCCTAGACAACCGGTGTTGGTGATGGCGATTTTGTCGAACAGGTTGCGCTTTTGGATTTCGCCTAAGAAGGCGTTCATCACATCGCCGCAGGCATGCTGCGAACAGGAGCCGCGCGGATGGCCCTCGGCGCGTTGCTGGACGCAGACGAAGACATGTTTTAACGGTCTGGGCATGGGGGCGTCCTGTCTTTAAGCGGCCTGCGGCAGCGCGGCATGGGTGAAGCAATTCTTCGGGCAAACCCTGGAGCAGGCCGAGCAGCCGATGCAGTCTAGGGCGTTGGCGAGGTTCATGACTTGGGCGTTGTCGTCGTCCAGATCATCGTAATCGTCGATCTCGTCCTCGGACAGCACATCGGCGCGATCCACCAGATCGAACACGTCACGCGGGCAGACTTTGAAGCAGCGGCCACAGCCGATGCAACGGGATTGGTTGATGGACTGCACGAAGGCCGGCGTCCACACCGCCCCGCCCGCCGTCAGCCCTGTGATAACTTCGCTCATGGGTTTCTCCTAAAAACGCTGCGCCGGGCCTTTAAGCCGCCAACGACTTTTTCGCTTGTTTCAGTTTCTCGTTGGCTTCCGCCCACGCCTTGCAGGCTGCCAGCGTGGATTCGGCCAATTCGGGTATTTCTTGGTAAGCCGCCGGCAGGCGGTCTTCCACTAGGTCATGCATTTTGGAAGCCCAATCGCTGGCAATGCGCTTGGCTTTGGCGACTTCTTTCTCTAGGGCTTGCAATTCTTCCGGGGTCATGGGGTATCCTCAACGTTATTGCCTTAAGGAAGCTTTGAATAAGTCCCCGCACCCCAGCCCTCCCCCTGCGAGGAGGAGGGAGTAAAGACTTAATCAGCGCTTCCTTAAACAGGGGTTTACAGGGCGATTATTAAAGTGGGCTGTTTAGAGATTCGCCACTTCTTCATAAGCCGCGATCAACTCCAATGCCTTGGCGACGGCTTTGTCGCCGTCTTCGTTGAGTTTGGCGAAGGACGGAAAGCCATATCGATGCACATCGCGCAGGGTTTTATCGACGACAATCAGTTTGCCGACAATCACAAATGCCCGGCCAAAGCCCTCGTGGGTCAGGTTGATGACCGGCACCGCCATCAGTTTGGTTTTGCGTTCGATCAGGCTGGCGACGGCATTATAAAACGCCTTGACGCGGGAAATCGTGATATCGTCCGGGTCGCCGACAATGGGAATCTCGCGCTTGCGCTCTTTGGTCAGGATCAGCGGGTCTAAAACCTGCGCGTCCGACCAGCCTTGATAGGTGTCATAGGTGTCGATGGCGCGGAGTTGCTTGGCGATTTCTTTGACAAACTCGGCTTGCAATTCGGTTTCGTCTTCCGGGGTAATCGCGAGGGCGGCGTTGCTCATGGTTGCTTGCTCCTAGATGTTTTTTAAGTTGATTCAGTGTACGAAATTATTCTTCCCAGCCGTCCATTTCCATTTGCTCGAACTTCTCCGGGGCGACGCCTTGCCGCGCCAGCGCCTTGGATACCCAGGCGGCCGGGCCGGTGCGCAGTTCGTTCTGGAAATCCTCCAGCAAATCGGTAATCTGGCTACCGCGATAGACCTTGACCGGCTGAATGCCCGCCGCCAGCAATTGGCGTATTGCCGATGCGCCGACCGCCTCGCAATACACCGCCGCGCAGTCGGCCAGCAGGCTAATTTTGGTCGCCAGCTTGTCTTCGTTGCCGTCTTGGTCGAGTTTGCCGAATTCCGCGACTTCCAGCAGTTCGCTGTGCTGCAAGTCCACGGCGTAAATGGCGAAAGTCTTCGCCGAACCGAAATGCTGGTTGACGACTTTCATATCGTCAGTGCAAAACGCAATCTTCAGTGCGGTTTCCATAGCGATACTCCCCTGATCAATGCGCATGTGTCGGATAAGCGCCATGGGCGGTTGCCTCCAACGGTGGGTGGAATGATGATTCTTCGGCCGGTTTCTGCGCGTAAATCGAGCGGTACATCGGCACTTCGTGGATGTGGTTGTTCGACAAGGCCAGATTGGACAGATCAAACAAGGTCTGTCGGCTGCCGGCATAGCCGATAAAGGTTTTCTGATACCCGCCGACCACGTCGTACAGCGGGAATCCACAGCGCAAAATCGGCAAGCCAAGACGCTCGGCGGATTGCACCGCATGGGAATTGCCGATAATCAACTCGGCCTTGTTATCCCGCGCCAAGGTTTCCATATCTTCCAAATCGCCGATTTTCACCGAGGCCACCGGCAATTTCGCCAAAGCCGGGCCGTCGCCGGCTGCCACCGCCACGACAGTCTGCCCGCCCATTTCGTGGATTAAATGCGCGAAGGCGTTGAGTTGATCCGGGTCGGCGGCGATGGCGACGCGCAGGAAACCCAACATGAAATGGGTATCCACCATGGCGTCTTGCAATTGCGCGCGCTGGCGTTCAATCCTCTGCGGCACCGGCATCGCGCTGATTGCCGCCAAGGCCATGATTAAATCATCGGTGGCATGCAGCCCGTATAAATGGTCGAAGGAGTAAGTCGGCACCTGTGTGCGTTGCTGCAATATCTCGGCGGCTTTGCGCATCGACGCACCGACCGCCAGAGTCGCCACCGCTTCGCCTAAACCCTGCAATTCCGGCAGCGGCGTACCGCCGACGGTGATCGGGCTGAAATCGCTGTCGGTCAAATGGCCGTCTAAAGAATCCGACACATCCGGCACAAACACCGCGCGCAGGCCGAACCATTCGATGAGGTCGCGCAAATGTTCCAAATCCCCCGGCGTCAGCATCGGCCCGGCCAGCACATTGACTTGGCGCGGGCGCAGGCCGACCCTATTCGATTCGGGCACCAGTTCGCTGATAATCTCGGCTAGGGTCGCGGCATACCCGGATTCCATGCAGC
>JBJSYU010000631.1:0-3136 GCA_046089945.1 Candidatus Methylumidiphilus sp. | reverse complement strand
GCAGACACAGCGCCAGCAGCGCGAACGCCATCCCCAGCAGCTTGGCCGGCGCGGCGCGTTTCGGGCCGCTTGCTTTACAGGGAGACACGCTGCCAGCCACCTTAGATTTTTACCCCAAGTTGTCTTCGTGATGGGCATTGGGCCTGCGCTGCGCGCAACGCGATGACCTGTGGCCGACGCTAAAAGGCCACGCCGCGCTCCGCCCGGTACGCCCGCGCCACCGCCGCGAACGCCAGAAAATCATACAGGGCGTGAATGGCAATCGGCGTCAGCAGGTTGCGCCCGCCGCCGAGGTCCAAGCTCAGCCCCAAGTACAGCCCGGTCAAGCCAGCCAACACGGCGTACAGCGGGGTGACAAAATGCGCCAGCGCGAACAGCAGGTTGCTGAGCGCAAGGCCGGCCGGCCAGCCCCAGCGCGCTTCAATCAGCGGCTGCAACAGGCCGCGAAACAAGACTTCTTCGGTGACGCCCGCCAGCACCGCCAAATACAGCAATTCAGGCCAACGGCAGGCATCCAGCAGCGGCCCCAGGGCGTCGATCAGGAAACGTTGGATGGCCCGCAGATTGCGCGAAGGGATGCGGTAGGCGCCCAAGAACAGCAGGCACAGCGGCAGGGTGCCGGCCAGCCCCCACAGCAGCGCCGCCATTTCCAGGCGCAAATCCGCCAAGGGATCGACCCCCGCCCACCAGCCCAGGCCATACGCCAAGGCCACAAGGCTGGCTTCAAAAATCGTCGCGGTCTTGATGAACGCCTGGCGGTTGCGGAACGGGCTGGGCTTGGACATGGCAGGCGTTTGGCGGCGTGGTTAAGCCTCAGTGGCTTTTTTTGATGCTCAGGTGTTCGGGGACGCCGTCGCCGCCGAAATAGCGCGCCAAGGCGATCAAGAACACGTCCATGGCGGCGTGGTGGGGGAAAATGAAGCGGGACAGGAAACGCAGCAGCGGGTTGTAAATCTTGTCGCTTTCGGTGATCGTCAGCAGCGTGCCGCCGTCGTCCTCGGCAAACTGGTAGTCCCAGGCGCCGAAAATCGGCAAACCCTCGCCAACCAGACGGGTCACCAGCCGCCGCTTCGGCTCGAACTCGGCGAACTGCAACTGCACTTTCACCCGCGAGCCGCAGTATTCGTACCAAGTCGGGCGACCGTCGATGACAGGCCCCGCCTCCACGCGGGCCAAGCCGGGCCGCCATTTGGTGTAGGCGCTGAAATCGACCACCGCGTCCCACACCTCGCCGACCGGGGCGTCCAAGCGCAGCCGGCTGGCGGCGACATGGGTCTTCGGCAGGCGCAGGCCAATCAGGGTGGCGATGGCGGCCAGCGTGCAGACTAAACCTAAGATGAGCAAAAACGTCATGGGAATTGTCCAGTTCGCCCGCGAGAAAGCCGACGCCGCCTTAGCGCCAGTCCTTGAACGGATGTTGGCATAAGCAGGTGTTGTAATAGCGCGCGTCCAAGGTGACTTCCTCGCCCGCCCAGTCCGGCATGTCAAAGTCCTCGCCGGGATGCTCCAACTCAATCTCGGCGACGACCAGCCCGGCGTTGTCGCCTTCAAATTCGTCGATTTCCCAGACATGTCGGCCAACCTTGACCCAGTGCCGCACTTTCTCGATCAGAGGCTTCAGGCTGAGCGTGTCGAGCAGTTCATGGGCATCGGCCAGCGGAATTTCATATTCAAACTCTTGCCGCGCCGCGCCCAGCGTGGCGCTTTTGATGTTCAGCCAAGCCTGGCTGTCGCTGGTGCGCACCCGCACCGAGCAGCGCTGCTCGCGGTTCAGGTAGCCTTGGCGCAGGCGCTGGCTGTCGTGCGCGGCCTGCCGCCAAGACTCGTCCTTGAGCAGGAATTTGCGTTCAATCTCCATCGCCATCGGCGTCTCCTCAGTCTTGCGCGTCCGTCGCCCAGTCCTCCCAGTACGGGGTGGGGTGGAAGCGCTCGTGCAGAAAGTCCACAAACGTCCTGACTTTGGCGGACAGGTGCTTGCGGTGCGGGTAGACGGCGTGGATTTCCATCGGCGCCGGGACGTAGTGCTGCAACACCGCCTGCAAGCGGCCCTTGCGCAAATCCTGCCCGGCCATGTAAGTCGGCAGCAGGCACAGCCCCAGGCCGCTGATCGCCGCCATGCGGATGGCGTCGGCGACGTTCGCCTCCATCGTGCCGGCGACTTTTATCAAAGTGGTCCGGCCGCTCTCCGGCTCGCTGAACTGCCACTGGTCACGCGGCGGCAAGCTGGAATTGACCAGACAATTGTGCTTTTTCAAGTCTTCCGGGCTGGACGGCGCGCCGTGGCGCTTGAAATAGTTCGGCGAACCACAGACCACGCGCTGCGAACTGCCCAGGCGGCGGGCGATCAGGCTGGAGTCGTGCAGGTCGTCGAGGTGGATGGCGAGGTCGAAGCCTTCCTCGATCAGATCCACGTAGCCGGCCTGCAACACCAGCTCCACGTTCACGTCGGGAAAAATGTCGTGATAGGCGGCAATTGCCGGCGCCAGATGGTAGGCGCCGAAAAACGGCGCGGCGTTGACTTTCAGCGTCCCTCGCGGCTCCGTCTGCAAACGGGTGACGGCCAACTCGGTCTCCTCAATGTCGTCGAGGATTTGCAAGCAGCGCTCCAGGTAGACGGCGCCCACCTCGGTGAGGCTTAAGTTGCGCGTGGTGCGGTTGAGCAAGCGTATCCCCAGGCTGTTTTCCAACTGCATGACATGCTTGGTGGCCATGGCGCGGGACAGGCCCAGCTCCTTGGCGGCGGAGGCAAAGCTGCCGGCTTTGGCGACTTTGGTGAAGACGACCATACTGGTGAGTTTATCCATAGAGACAGCCCCTCAACTGTTTTGGTTATGGAAACAATCAGTAAATATAATTGTTATTGTGCGTGAATGCTAGTTTTTATAGAGTGTGTCAGTCAAAAAGTTTGGCGGCCTGGGTTTTCTCCTCACGCCGCCCCAGTGCCAGACGCCGAATCCCTGCTATTTTGCCCGACAACCGCCGGTGGGCCTTCACGGGTAGCCGGCATCCACTGAACCTTTAAGGAGATCACCGTGACTCACGCACTTCCCCCTCTGCCCTACGAAAAGAACGCCTTGGAACCGCATCTCACCGCTGAGACCTTGGAGTTCCACTACGGCAAGCACCACCAGACCTA
>JBJSYU010000630.1:0-13479 GCA_046089945.1 Candidatus Methylumidiphilus sp. | reverse complement strand
ACTGGACTGTGTCGTTTGTTACGCGCCGAAACCCTGAAACTACGTGAAATGGAATATGTTCAAGCCGCCCGTGCGTTGGGTGTGCATCAAGGAACCATACTCCTTCGCCATATCCTGCCCAACGTGTTTCATTTAGTCTTGATTTCGGTGGCCTTGGATTTTAGCTCCTTGGTGTTGGCCGAGGCGGTGCTGTCGTATGTGAATATCGGCGTCGATCCGAGCACGGAAAGCTGGGGCAATATGATTAACAGCGCTCGCTTGGAAATGGCCCGCGAGCCGGTGGTGTGGTGGTCGTTGTCGGCGGCGTTTGTGTTTATGTTCGCGCTGGTGTTGGCGGCGAATTTGTTTGCCGACGCGGTGCGCGATGCGTTTGACCCTAGGCGGGCCGAATAGCGATTATCTCAGGCGCTCCAGCGCCTTAATAAAAACTAGCCGTTGGCGCGGCTACAACAACCTGCCACGCTGGAGCGCGGCGTAGACTTTAACTTTAGAGAACCGTCATCATCATGAACTTTGCCAATATAGCGCTGCACGTTCCTACTATTTTGTTGCCGAATCCGCAGGTTGATTTGCGGCGGTGGGCGGTGATTGCTTGCGACCAGTACACTTCGCAAGCCGATTATTGGAATAAGGTTGAGCATGAAGTCGGCGACGCGGCTTCGACTTTGCGTCTGACTTTTCCTGAAATTTATTTGGAGGATGCCGACAAGGACGAGCGCATCAGCCATATTAACGCGGCGATGCGGGCTTATCTGGCCGATGGCACGTTGGCCGCGCAACAGCCGGGGTTTATCTTGGTGGATCGGCAAACCGCCCACGCGCCTTCGCGCAAGGGTTTAGTGGTGGCTTTGGATTTGGAGTGTTATGACTTCAGCGTCGGTTCGACAACGTTGATCCGCGCCACCGAAGGCACGATAGTCGAGCGCCTGCCGCCGCGCATTAAGGTCAGGGAAAATGCGGAGATCGAATTGCCGCATATTATGGTGTTGATTGATGACCCGGACAAAACCGTCATTGAGCCTCTGTTCGAGTTGGCTTTGAATAAGGTGTATGACTTTGATTTGATGCTGAATGGCGGACATATTCAAGGCTATTTGATTGACGATCCGGCACAGCTTGCGGCGATTGCGCAAGCGCTGGCACAGCTTGCGGGCATAGCTTTGGCCGGTGAGCCGACGGACGATGTGTTGTTGTATGCGATGGGCGACGGCAACCATTCGTTTGCGACCGCCAAGGCGATTTGGGAAAAGCTGAAAGCCGAAGCGGCGGACAAGCAGGCGATTTTGTCGCATCCAGCGCGCTATGCTTTAGTGGAGTTGGTGAATCTGCACGATGCGGGCTTGGAGTTTGAGGCGATCCATCGCGTGTTGTTCAAGTCGTCGTTGGCGGCGGTTTTGAAGGGATTGGCACAGTATTGCGCCGAGGGCGGCATGGGGTTTTCGCAGCAGACTTGCGCCACGCTGGCCGAGGCGCAAGCCTTGGCGGCGGCGGCTTCCGACACACAACACGCCATTCCGTATTTGGCGCAAGGCGGCTATGGCGTCGCGTTCATTGACAGTCCTAAGCTGACCTTGGAAGTCGCCAGTTTGCAGACCTTTTTGGATGCTTTCCTGAAACAAAACCCCGGCACAGAATTGGATTATATCCACGGCGTGGGCGCAGTCGAGGAATTGAGCGGCAAGCCGGGTGCGGTGGGATTCTTGCTGCCGACTTTGTCAAAGTTCCATTTGTTCAAGAGTATTGCCCAAGATGGCGCATTGCCGCGCAAAACGTTTTCGATGGGCGAGGCGGACGAAAAGCGATTTTATTTGGAATGCCGGAAAATTACCGCCTAACTACCTGCTCCAAAGCATGGAAATGACAGCCCTATGAACCCTCCCCTACTCTCGGTCGAAAACCTGCATGTCGCGTTCCGCCAAGGCGCTGACACGGTGCAGGCGGTCAACGGCATTCGTTTTGATATCCACCAAGGCGAGACGTTCGCCCTGGTTGGCGAGTCGGGTTCGGGCAAGTCGGTGACGGCTTTGTCGGTGCTGCGGCTGTTGCCGTTGGGTGGGAAGATTGTGCAGGGTTCGGCGAAGCTGGACGGCGTTGATTTGTTCAGGATGCCGGAATATGCGGTTTGCAAGATTCGCGGCGGGCGCGTCGGCATGATATTCCAAGACCCGATGAGTTCGCTGAATCCGGTGATGACGATAGGCGAGCAAATCGGCGAGGTTTTGCGCCTGCATAAGGGTTTGAGTGGGCAGGCTTTGCAAACCCGTGCCGTGGAGTTATTGGCGCAAGTCGGCATGCCGCGCCCGGCGCAGCATTTTGGCGAGTATCCGCATCAGTTTTCCGGCGGCATGCGGCAGCGGGCGATGATTGCGATAGCCTTGGCCGGTGAACCGGATTTGTTGATTGCCGACGAGCCGACGACGGCTTTGGATGTGACGATTCAGGCGCAGATATTGGCTTTGTTGAAGCGTTTGCAACAGCAAACCGGCATGGCTTTGTGGCTGATTACCCATGATTTGGGTATTGTCGCGTCGATGGCCGACCGCGTGGCGGTGATGCGTAAGGGCGAGATTGTAGAGGCGGCGGACGCCGCGCCGTTTTTCGCAAAGCCGCAGCATGCGTATAGCCAGCAGTTGTTTGACGCCCGTCCGCAGTTGGAGAGTTGCCTAAACCGCGCGCCAGCGCCGCCCGCGCCGCCGCTGTTGGAAGTGCGCGACTTTAAGGTGTGGTATCCGATTAAGAAGGGCGTGTTCCAGCGTGTCGTCGATCATGTGCGGGCGGTGGACGGGGTATCGTTTAGTTTGCCGCAGGGGCAAACTTTGGCGCTGGTTGGCGAGTCAGGCTGCGGCAAGACGACTTTGGGCAAGGCGATGCTGAATCTGATTGCCAGCGCCGGCGGGCAGGTATTGTTTGACGGCGTGGATGTGACCGGCGCGGCGGGCGAGGCGCGGCGGCGGCGCTGCGCCGAGATGCAGATTATTTTTCAAGATCCCTACTCGGCGATGAATCCGCGCATGATTGTCGGCGATATTATCGAGGAAGGTTTGCGGGCCTTGCGGCCGGAATTGTCGGAGACGCAGCGCCGCGAGCGTTCTGAGGCATTGTTGGAGGCGGTGGGTTTGGAAAAAGCGGCGCGGCGGCGTTATCCGCATGAGTTTTCCGGCGGGCAAAGGCAGCGCATTTGCATCGCCCGCGCCTTGGCGGTGAATCCCCGCTTAATTATTTGCGACGAGCCGACCAGCGCCCTGGATGTGTCGGTGCAAAAGCAGATTATTGGCTTGTTGAAGGAGCTGCGGCGGGCGCAGGGTTTGAGTTATGTGTTCATCAGCCATGATTTGGCGGTTGTCGCGGAATTGGCTGACCAAGTCGCGGTAATGCGGCAGGGCAAGATTGTCGAGATCGGCCTCGCTAAGCAGGTGTTGTTTGACCCGGTGCATGAGTACACGCGGACGTTGTTGCGGGCGGTGCCGGGGCGGGCTTAGGGTTGGGCTGGGGTTTCTTCCGCCATAGCGCGTTCGGCCTCGGCGAGTTCTTCCGGGGTATTGAGGTTCATAAACCATTCGGGGTGGTCTTGGCAATCGGCCAGCGCCATGGCTTGGGCGTTTAGCCAGCCTTCGACCTGGCGTAGTCCTGAGGCCAAATAATGTTCCAAGCTAGGGGCCAAGCGGCATTCAGCCAACAGGAACATGGGCTGGATGCGCTGGCCGTCGTGGGCGGCGCAGACGCTGGCGTGTTTCGCTGCCAGCGTTGCGCACAGCCGGTCGAACAGGGCGGCGGTGATGAAGGGCGAGTCGCAGGGGGTGGTCAGCAAGTAGTCGGTGCCGGCGGCTTGCATCGCGCTGAGCAAGCCGGCCAGCGGGCCGTCGAAAGTGTCGTTGGGGTCGGCAATGACCGGATGGCCGAATTGGGCGTAGCGCTCAGGGTTGCGGTTGGCGCTGACTAGCAACGGGCCTGCGGCCTGCGCCAAGGCGTCCAAGGCGTAAGCCGCCAGCGGGCGGCCGCGCAATTCCAGCAGTCCCTTGTCCGTGCCGCCCATGCGCCGCCCTCGCCCGCCGGCCAGCAGTAGGCCGGTGATGCGGGCTTTAAGGATTGCCACGGCTGGCGCGGGCCAAAGCTTGCCGCCGCGCACCGGCCAGCACCAGCAACCCAACGCCTAGCAAAACCGGCGAAGATGGCTCTGGCACGGCTTGCAAAAAGCCTTGGGCAATCAGCGCGTGGGCTTCGGTGGACGGATGCAGGCTGTCGAAGTAGGCGTAATCGCCGGGGTTGGCGCAGGCGGTAGGCCCAATGCCGCCGTAGCAGACGCCGGTCGCATTGGTGAAGCCGTAGGCGGCGGGGTTGGCGGCGACCTTGCGCATCAAGTCGGCGGTGTCGAAGTATATCGCCTCGGTCGGGCGCGGCAGCAACAGCAAAGCTTGTCGCAGGGCGATATTGAAGGCGTCGGTGAAGTCCGATGCCAGTCCCGCCGCCACATCCCCCTGCGCCAGAAAAGCCGGCGCCAAGCCCAGATCCGACATGCCCGGCACGAGTATCGAACGGGCGCCGCGCACTTGCAGGTCACTGATAATGCCGACGAGGTTGCCCACGGCGCGGGTGATGATGGCGGTCGGGTTGCCAATGTCGGCGGGGGCGGGAGCCAGCAGGTCGTTCGGCCCGCCCCAGACCACAAACAGCCCACCGGCCAGCAGTGGCGCGGTCAGTGAGCCTTTTACTGTGTTATAGGCGGTGGTCATGCCGGGCAAGATGGCTTGTGTCGCCACATTGCCGCCGTCGCCGTTCAGGCCCGCCCCGGTGGTCGCGCCCATGTAGGCATAATCCAGCAGCGGCGCGCCCAAGGCGTTGGCGAGGTATTCGACGGCGACGGGGCCGTCTGAGCGGCGACCGTTGTAGTAAGGCGCGGTCGGGAAGGGTGTGCCGCCGCCGGTGGTGGTCGCCGTCAGCACATTGCCGTTGTCGGACAGGCTGTCGCCGAACACGACGACCGCGCTGTAAGGCGAGGCATGGGCGGAGGGCAAGGACAGCAGAGCAAGCAAGATCAGCAACACAGGGCGCAGGGATATCATGGGTGTTTCTCCAGAGGTGGCGGCGGTGTGGGTGGGATTCAGGCTGAGGCGCCTGAAACACTTCCGGTGGCTTCGGAATTTAGCATATCACCCCGCCATCCACCGCCGAAAGGATTTATGGCGCGGGGCAATGCTGTTAAATTAAGCGCCCGTCCGGTCGGCCCCGCGCCGCCGCCTTCCGTAGCTTGAATTTAAGGTGAAACGCATGTCCCTGTTTTTGGATTCGGCCTTGGCGTCCGATGCGCGTATGGCGATGGCGCTGGGTTTTATCAGTGGCATCACCACTAACCCAACCTTGCTGGCGAAGGTCAACCGCGAGCCGGCCGAGGTGATCGCCGAACTGGCCGACATCTGCCCCGGCCCGGTGTTTTACCAGTTGGCCGCGCCGACCGTGGACGCCCGCGAGGCGGAGGGGCGGCGCATGTTGGCGCTGCGCCCGAACATTGGCTTGAAGATTGCGATGACGACAGAGAACATCGCGTTGGCGGCGAAGTTCGCCAAAGAGGGCGTGGAAGTCGGCATGACGGCGACATTCAGCGCCGCACAGACCTATTTGGCCTGCGAGGCCGGCGTGGCCTACTCCATCGCCTACGTCAACCGCAGCACCCGGCTGCAAGGCGACGGCGCGGCGCTGGTGGCGCAGATGCGCGCCGTGGTGGACGCCTGCGAGACGCCGACGACCATCATGGTCGCCAGCTTGAAGACCGCCAGCGAAGTGGTGCAAGCCTTGCTGGCCGGGGCGCACCATCTGACCATCCCACTGCCCTTGCTGATCGAGATGGGCAACCACCCGTTGTCGGAACAGGCGATTGAGGAATTTGGCCGGGCGGCGCACCGCTAAGCCGATGCGCTGGCTTGCCTTAGGCTTGCTGCTGCTGTTCGGCGGCTGCGCTGGACAGCCGGCGAAGGAAACGGCGCGTTGGTATGAGGCCAGCACCACCAAGCCCTATGCCGACGTGCTGGCCGAACTGGAGTTGGCAATCACCGAAAACAATTTCCGCATCACCGGCCACAACCACATCGGCAGCGTGATCCGCCAGCGCGAGGGCATCGCCTTTCCCGACTATGACACCGTGCAGTTTTGCAATCTGACCCAGGCACGGCAAATGCTGGAGATCTCGCCCGCTGCCGTGGCTTACATGCCTTGCAATGTCGCGGTGCGCTCGGAAAACGGGCGCGTCATCGTCACCACCCACTTGCTGCCCACCGACGGCGCCGACGCCAGATTGAACGCATTTTTTCGGGAATTGAACGCGAAGCTGAAAAAGATTGTCGATTTTGCCGCCGAGCCGTGAAACCCATAGGCGCCAACTTAACGCGCAACCCATTGAATGGCAAAGGCACAAAAAAAGATTAAAACCACGGAAAACACGGAAAACACGGACTACACGGAAGTAAAGCGTTGTTTTTCCGTGTCTTCCGTGGTTCATGCTTTTTACGGTCATTGGGCTTAAGTTGGCGCGTATGGCCGTGAAACCCCGGTTGCAGGCGTCTTCTGGCTACCGAGCATATTTTAGAAACCCCAACATTAAGGAAACACATGATGAAGCTAAAACCCTTGTTGCCACTGGCGCTGGCCCTGCTGTCCGCCTGCGCCGGCGCTCCAAAAACCCAACCGGCCACCGCCCCGGCGCAAGTCGCCGCGCCGGCCAATGATTTCCCGACCTTGACCCGCGTCGAGTATGTGCTGAGTTGCATGCAGGAGAAAGGCGGCAAGAATTACGACAATCTGTACCACTGCGTCTGCGCGGTGGACCAAATCGCCGCGCAGATGCCGCACGAGGAATTTTTGCAGGCGGAGACCTTTGAGACCAACAAGAACCTGGCCGGCGAGCGCGGCGGCGTGTTCCGCAACCCGCCGCAATCGCAAGCTTTGCGCGACAAATTGAAATCCGTCAGCGACGCGGCCATTGCCGCGTGTTTCCCCAACGGCGGCAAGGTGTCCGCCCCGAAAGCAGCGAAGTAAGCCTTATGTGGAACTTCAACCTATTAGCCGCCACCCGCACCGTCGAGGCGGCGATGCCGTTTTTGCTGTACCGGATGGCGGTGTGCCTAGGGTTGGCCGTCGCCAGTTTGCTGGCCGCGCTGGCCGGTGCGGGCACCTTGATCGCCTTCGCCTCGTTTTCGTCCAAGCCCGGCAGCGTGGGTGGCCTGGGCGCATTGCTGGGCTTGGCTGGACTGGTCTATGTGTTACGGCGCTTTCGCGGCCCGCTGTTTTTCAACATCGAAGCCGGGCATCTGGCGCTATTGGCCGAACTCGCCAAAACCGGCAAGTTGCCGCAAGGCAAGGCGCAATTGGATCTGGCCCGGCAACGGGCGGCGGAGGTGTTCCCGGCGGCTTCCGGCTTTGTGGAACTGGACGGGGAGGTCAAGGAAGTGCTGCGCGATTTGACCGGCCGGCACTGCCCGGTGTTGGGCAAAATCACCAACAAGGCGTTGGCCGACCAATTCCTTTGGGTCGCCGGACGGGTCGCGCAGACCAGCGCCCCGGCCTTGCTGAGCCTGTGTTTTGTCGCCGAGGCCGGCCATGCCTGGGGCGCGGCGCGCGCCGGTCTGATCCTGCACCAGCGCCATTTCGACTTGCTGTCGAAAAATCGCCAGTTCTTGCTGGCGTTTGAGGTTCTGGGGCTGGTGACCGGCTATCTGGCGATGCTTTATCCAGTGGACAGCGCTGCCGCGATGCTGCCGGTGGACATCGGCGTCTGGCGCACGGTGTTCGCGTTGATTTTTGCCTGGAGCCTGAAGGCGTCGTTTGTCGATCCCATCGCCACCACCGCGCTGGCCGGGCTTTATTTCGACTTGGCCAAGCAGGAGCCGGCGGACAGCGCGGCGGAGGCGCAGCAACTGGCGGCGCATTCGGCAGCGTTTCGGCGGATTGCGGAAAAGGCGGCGCGGGGTTGACGCGGGCTTAAGCCAGCCGCGCCAGCCATTGCGCGGCCCAGGCGGCGGCCTGATCGCGCCAGGCGGCGGTGGAGAATGTGTGGTTGGCTTCGGGCAACACACGCATTTCGACCTTCGGCGGACGGCAGGCCCGCCCCCAGCGTTTGTCGGCTTTGAGCAGCGCTTGAAACTGTTGCGCGACCAGATCGGCGCCGGACAGGATCACCAAGGCTTTGCCGGGGAAACGCTCCAGCCCGGCGAGCATTCTATCGACATAGCCGGGCGTCCCGTACAGCGGATTGCCATTCGCTTGGGCGTCCGCGCCGGCCGTGCCCGGCAAGGCGGTTTGCGCCGAGTTCGCCAGATCTTTCGCCGAATCGCCCAGCTTGAGTTTGCCCGCCAGCAGTTTTTCCCAAAACGAGCGCTGCATCAGCCGCGACACATAATAGTGCCGCAAGCGGGCGCGATTGGCACCCGCCTCGCTATGCACCCAAGGGTTCAACAAAACCAAGCCGCTGACCCGACCGTCGGTGTGGGCGTAGTAAAGCGCGGCGGAGGCGGCGTCGCACAACCCAAAAATGGCGACGCGTTCAACCTGCGGCACTGCGGCGAGGAAGGCATCGATGGCGCAGCGCAAATCCTCGTTGACTTGCTCAAACGTGCGGCCTTCGCCTTCGCCATCGCCCATGCCACGGTAATCGAAGCGAAACGAGGCGATGTTTTGTTCGGCCAGTTGGCGGGCGGTTAATGTGAACTGCCGATGGCTGCCGGCGCGGTATTGCGGCCCGCCGACGACGATCAACACGCCAATTTTGGCAGGGGTTTCTGGCTGCGCGGCAATGCCGACCAGCCGACAACCGGCGCATTCAAAAACCAGCGGGGTTTCCTGACAGCTCATGGCAGCATCTCCGCAAAGGCTTGCGTGGTGGCGTCCAGCAAGTTGGGGCATTCGGTGATTTCCTGCGTCACCCAAAACGGCTCGCCGGCGACCGCCGCCTGCGCCACCGGGGTGCCGCCATTGGCCCAAGCAGTGGCGACTGCCGCGCTGGCCGGTGACAGTTCGGCGGCCACGTCAAGCCAGCGGACAGGGGCGCGGACGGGCAGCTTGCCCAAGCGCAGCGCGTCTATTCCCATCGCCAGCCCCGGCGCCAGCCGGTAGCCGCCCACCTCGACCGCCTCCCCCGACCCCAGTTGCCGCCGCAATTCTTTGGTTCCGGTCTGCGACTTGCCCTCCCCCAGCATTTCGGCGGCCAGTTTGATGCGCAGGAATTGGTTTAGAAAGCTCTCGCCGTTCGCCACCGGCTGCCACAACAGCAGGCCGGCCAGCGCCGGCAATTCCGTAGACACCTCCGCCGCCAGCGCCGCGCCCAAGCGCAGTCCCCACACATACAGCGGCCCCGGCGCGCGCGCCGCCAGCCAGGCATAGGCGTCGATCACGCAGTCGCGCCAAATGGCCCAAGAGGCGTCGCCAAAATCGCCCTCGCTGTCGCCGCAACCCAGCAAGTCCACGTGCAGCACGGCGCAGCCCATTTGCGCCAAGCGCCTGGCTTGCAGCGCCGCCATGCGCCGGGACTTGTGCATCTCCTCGGCGAAAGGATGCACGTAAACAATGCCGGCCTTCGGGGCCAAAGGCGCGCGGTAAACGCAAAACAGTCGGCCATGGCGGGAGTTGAGGAAAAGCGCCTCAATGTCAAACCCTGTGGAATCGCTCATCGCAGCCCGGCCCCGGGCTCAAATGTCAAAGTCCAGGCCATCTTGGCCGACGTCCGGCTTGGCATAGGCATGCAGGCGCCTGACCAGCTCGCCCACGTCCAGCCCGTCCGCGTCCAGCACCCAACTGCCCTCCCCGGCCTCCGGCGCCACATTTTCCAGCGCGGCGATGCAAATCAGGCCCGCCGTATTGAGGTGACGGGCGACGGTGGCGGCTTGCTCGCCCAATGAGTCGTCCTCCAGCACCGTGCTGGCGTGGCCTAGGTCAAACAAGGTGCGATCCAGGCGATGGGCGACGGCGTGGCGCCCTGCCCCGGTCAGCCAGACCGTCACCGGCTTCTGTCCGAAGCGGGCGGCGCGTTCTTCCGGCGTCACTTGGCGGCCGTCCGTGGCTTTTACCGCAGGGCCTACGATCATGCCCGCGCCCACGGTGACGTTGCTCAACCGGTCAATCAGGATGAACGAGCCGGTGCCTTTGCAGGTTTTGTAGGGGTCGAAGGCGATGGGCGCGCTCAGCGCCAGTTCGCAGCGGCCAATTTCGTTTAAGCGCAGTTGGCGCGCCTCATGCCGCTCCAAGGTGTTCACGTCGGTGCGCGAAAGGATGTGCGCGACCGAGCCGGTGACGGTCTTGGTGGCCTGCTTGATGGAATACTGCCGGCCCGGCGTCAGCGGCGTCTCCACCATCCACACGATGTCGGCGATGAAGCGCGAGTCCACCAGCGGCAAGTCGCCGGGGCGCACCAGCATGTCGCCGCGGCTGACATCGATCTCGTCCTCCAGCGTGACGGTCACGGCCTGCGGCGGGAACGCCTCGGCCAGGTCGCCATCCTGGGTGACGATGGCCTTGACCCGGCTGGACTTGCGCGAAGGCAAGGCCAGCACGGCGTCGCCCGGCTTCAACAAGCCCGCCGCCAAGGTGCCGCTGAAGCCACGGAAATCCAAGTTCGGCCGGTTGACCCACTGCACCGGGAAACGCAGGTTGGCAAAATTCTGCGCGTCGGCGACCTCGATGGTGTCCAGCAACTCCATCAGCGGCGGGCCGTCGTGCCAGGGCATCGCCGCGCTGCGGTTCACCACATTGTCGCCTTTCAGCGCCGACAGCGGGATGAAGCGCACATCATGCAAATCCAAGGTGTCCACGAAAGCCGAATAATCCGCCCGGATCTGCTCAAACACTTCCTGCCGGTAGCCCAGCAAATCCATCTTGTTCACCGCGACGATGACGTGCCGGATGCCGAGCAGGGAGACGATGAAGCTGTGCCGCTTGGTCTGCGTCTGCACCCCGTAGCGGGCGTCGATCAGAATGATCGCCAAATCGCAGGTGGACGCCCCCGTCGCCATGTTGCGGGTGTATTGCTCATGGCCGGGGGTGTCGGCGATGATGAATTTGCGCTTCGCCGTGGAAAAATAGCGGTACGCCACATCGATGGTGATGCCCTGCTCGCGCTCGGCCTGCAAACCGTCCACCAGCAGGGCGAGGTCGATGTCGCCGCCGGTGGTGCCGGACTTCAGGCTGTCTTTCTGGATCGCGGCCAACTGGTCTTCGTAGATCATCTTGGAGTCGTGCAGCAGCCGCCCGATCAGCGTGCTTTTGCCGTCATCGACATTGCCGCAGGTCAAAAAGCGCAGCAGCTCCTTGCGCTCATGCTGGCCCAGATAGGCGTGGATATCAGTGCTGATAAGTTCGGATTGATGGGACATGGCGTGCTCGCGTTATATTATCTTTGCTGAATTACTGTTAAAAAACGGCAAGGCTAGTTGGTTTCCATGGAGCGCAGAGTTTATAAACATTCAATGGAAAGCCATTGAATAAAAACTTATCAACAGGCATTCGACGGGCGTTCCAAAAAGGTTGGCCGTAATTTTGGCAAAAAGCCTGCCATGATGCAAGCGATGATGAGCCAGTAATCTGTCTGGCCTAAAGAACGCTGATGGCGCTGTTGATTTCCATGGGGAAACCGTTAACGTATTCCGGCAGTCCTGCGTACCCCTGCCGCCACAACCGACGAACACGGATGTCTCACCATGCCATTGCCGCAGGCTTGACCCGCCAGAGCTTTTTATGATAGGGTTTGTCCAATAATTTGACAATGCGCCACCCACGCAGCCAGTGTTTACCCCATCCCAATTCGCGCCTGCGGAATTACGCCCATGCTTGCCAATAAATCAAAATACTTAACCATGGTCTTTGTCGCTGTCCTGCTGTTCCAAGTTGCCACTGTCGGCAATGGCGAAGGACTGGAGGAAGGTGACAACATTTTAGATTTTTCCTCATTGCTCGGAGCCTACCCGTTTGCCGGCTACAGGCCAGTCACGGTGACGGAGTATAAGGCTTTAGAGCCTTATTGCAAACTCATACTATCTAATTATCTTAGAGGCAATACTTTCTGGTTCGACTATACCAAAACCTTTCCTGTTTTTCAAAGGCCAGAGTTCCGCATGGGCCATGGTTCAAGCTGGGCCCATCATTACTGTCACGGAAAAGTGCATAAATACCGCTATTTTGCTGCATTTGACAAACAAACCCGTGATTCAGCCCTAGGAATTTGGAACTCACAAATGCATTATAGCTTGGATCAAGCAAATAGATATACCAAAAACTACGCATATAAATTTGACATATTAACTGAATTAGCTGAGACCGAATACTATATGGGAGAGCTGTCAGAATCCGTTATTCATGCGACTAAAGCAATAAAGGAAAACAATAAGCACATTAGAGCTTATCGTGTGCTTGCTGACAGCTACATCAAGATGAAAGAGCCAGACAAGGCGCTGTCTGTTGTAAACGAAGGGCTAAATATCATTCCCGATGCAAAATCACTGCTGCTGTTGCACTCTGAATTGACAGGTAAGCCAGCTAATAAAGATAATTCTTCGCCCGCCAATATTCCAGCAGCCAAATAGTTATCACACATCTACCCAAGCACTTCACAGATTTTGATAGAGGAAAAATGAGCGGGATTTGCGGCTGGATCAACAACACACTAGAGTCAGACGCCTGCGCATTCATTGTGCAGAAAATGGCCGAAAAAAACCGAATCAACAAAAGCCATGCTTGTGGATGGAAGATTTCCACACATGAGGCGGTCGCGGCTATTGGCGCACCGAGCAACATCGGCACCTGCCGCTTTGATGGCCTAACGGCGGCAGTTTGTGGTTCAATTCGGTTTGCCAATGGCGAACTGGAAAAAACAGCCAAAGAGCAAGGCTTGGCGCAGGCCATATTGGATGGATATCGCCGGGATGGCGTCAATTTTCTGCAACAACTTTCAGGGCCTTTTGCGCTGTGCATCGCCGATGCAGCCAATCGGCGTACCCTGCTCGCAATTGACAAGCTAGGCATAGGGTCTTTATTTTACACTATCCGCCGCGACCAGCTTGTTTTCTCCTCCAACGCAAAAGCATTAGGGTTGCACCCCAACGCAGCCAGTGAAATCGATCCGCAGGCAATCTACGACTACCTGTACTTCCACATGGTGCCTAGCCCGCGCTGCATTTTTCGCGGTGTCGCCAAGTTGCTTCCTGGGCAATACCTGCTGTTCGAGAACAACCAAGTCCAAGCCAAGTTTTACTGGCAACCAAGCTACCAAGAACGGCTTGAAGCAGAGCCCAAAAAGTTGGAAACCGAGTTTCTGGACATTCTCGACACGTCTGTCGCGCGTGCGTCGGCAGGCCTGAACGCAGGTGCGTTTTTGAGCGGAGGCACCGACAGTTCAACTGTCGCAGGCACTCTCCAAAAACTGTCGGGTTTTCCGGCCAACACATACAGCATAGGCTTTGACGCCGAAGGCTTTGACGAAACCCACTACGCCCGCCTTGCCGCAAA
>JBJSYU010000629.1:0-4287 GCA_046089945.1 Candidatus Methylumidiphilus sp. | reverse complement strand
TTGAACGGCAAAGGCACAAAAAAGATTAAAACCACGGAAAACACGGACTACACGGAAGTAAAGCGTTGTTTTTCCGTGTATTACGTGTCTTCCGTGGTTCATGCTTTTTACGGTCATTGGGCTTAAGTTGGCGCGTATGGGGTTTTAACCCCATATGCGCCAACTTAAGACGTAAACCATTGAATTGCAATAGCACAGGTCAACAAGCAAAAAAATCAAAACCACGAAAAGCACGAAACACTCGAAAGGAAAACCTATGCTTTTCGTGCATTTCGTGTCTTTCGTGGTTCATGCTTTTTGCCGGTGTTGAGCTTAAGTTGGCGCACATGGGTTTAATACCTCCGACCAGTTGCCGTCCTTGAGCATCGCCTTGGTGGCGACGGCGATAGCGAGCAATTCAAACGACATGGGTCATTCCCCTAGTTTCCGATGGGCCGATTGTAAGCGACATCCGTGGCGCGGGGCTAGGCCGCAATCCGGGCAGTTTGAACGGGCTGACAGCTTGTGTGCCGCGCCCACGAACGCCCGGCCACTTTCGCCCATCTGCCCGCACTGGGCCTTATTTCGTCCAGCAACACGCCCGCCCGTTACTCGAATGGAAAAGCGCGACGCTGGCAGTTTTTGGCCAGCCGGTAGACGCGGAAAGGCAGGCATTATCCTGCAAGCCTCCAGCATACGCCCAACACAAAAAAGGCTTGCTCAGAAACCTGAGCAAGCCTTTATGATTTTTTTGGTGGGCCATGTAGGGGTCGAACCTACGACAAACGGATTAAGAGTCCGCTGCTCTACCAACTGAGCTAATGGCCCGAAATTTGGGGTGACCGATGGGGCTCGAACCCACGACAACCGGAATCACAATCCGGGACTCTACCAACTGAGCTACGGTCACCATTTTGGTGGAACTATATGGCGCGCTTGGCAGGACTCGAACCTGCGACCCTCGGCTTAGAAGGCCGATGCTCTATCCGGCTGAGCTACAAGCGCTTCTGCGAAAACTTGTGGTCGGGGTAGAGAGATTCGAACTCCCGACATTCTGCTCCCAAAGCAGACGCGCTACCAGACTGCGCTATACCCCGTCTATTCTTCAAGCTGAGGAACCGACAACCATTTAGTCGGCGCATTATAGTGAACCGCGCCGGTTTGGTCAAATGCTGTCGGCGAAATTTTATGGGATCTGGGCCGACAAGCACGGTTTCCTGTCATTCGGGCGGCGGATGGCCCAGCCACTCGCGCCACACGGCAAAGCATATGCCCAGCACCACCGGCCCCAGGAACAGGCCGATGAAGCCGAAATGGGCAAGCCCGCCAAGGACGCCGAAGAACACCAACAGAAACGGGATGCGCGTCGCGCCGCTGATGACCAGCGGGCGGATGATGTTGTCCACCCAACTCACCACCAGCGCGCCCCACAGCAACAAGGCGAAGCCGGCCCAGTGCTGGCCGTCGGCCAGCAGCCACAGGCTGGCCGACACCCACACCAGCGGCGTGCCGAACGGGATCATGGCGAAGAACGCCGTGACCACGCCCAGCAGGATCGGCGCATCCAAGCCGACAAACCAATAGCCCAGACCGGCCAGCACCCCTTGTCCGATGGCGGTCAGCACGATGCCATAGACCACGGCTTTAAGCGTCTCTTCGGCGTCTGTCACGTAGGCGTCCAGCCGCCCGCCCAGCAGCATCCGCAGCACTTTGCGCGTTTGCGCCACCACTTCCGGGCCATCGCGGTAGAGGAAAAAGGCGGTCAGCAGGGTGAAGCCCAGTTTGCCGGCGTTGTAGCCCACATCGCCCAGCACCTTCAGCAGTTCGCTGGAATATTGCCTGGCCCAGGGCAGGGCGCGGGTCGCCAGCAACTCGCGCAAGGTGTCGGACTGCTCCAGGCGCTGCGCCAATTCTTGGCCCAAGTAAGGGATGTGCCGGGCAAAGTCCGGCAGCATCGGCTTCTTGTCCAGCCACTCCGGCAGCTTGCGGTAGGTTTCGGCGATTTCGCCTTGCAACAGAAAGCTGGCCCAGACCAGCGGGACGACGATGACGGAGGTCAGCAGCAAGGTCGTGGTCAACGCGGCCCAGGTTTGGCGTCCTTGGCACAGCCTGAGGATTTGCCGGTGCAGAGGCCAACTGACATAGGCCAGGACAATGGCCCAGGCCATCGGGATGATGAAATGCGCCAGGATCTGGTAGGCGAGGGCCAGCAGCCCGGCAAGGAACAGGCCAGGGGCGATGCGGCCGGCGGCGTTTTGCCTGTGCATGGTGGAGACACTTCGGTTGGAAAAGGCGTGCGTGGCATCGGGCAGGGTGGCCGCAGCAGCCGCTGCGCGGGCCGGGTCAAAGCCATTAATTTTAAGCCTGCCGACGGCTTTGTCTTGGAGTCCAAAGCTGGCTTTGGACGGGTTTGAAATGTCCAAAGCAAGCTTTGGACTCCAATGCTGGCCAGCGCGGTTGACTGACGTTACGCAGGCTGGGCTGTGCGGCCGCCGTGGCGCTGGCATCCCTGCCGGTCAAAATCGGAAAATGCGCCAAATGCCGGCAGGATGCCGGCGCTACCTTGGAGCGCTTGTGCGTAACGTCAGATGATAAGATACGCCACTTTTTAAACTCGTCCGCAAGCCACCATGCCAGTCAATTTACATTGCTTTTGTGACCCCAAACCATTGCCCGGCGGCGGTTGCCGCAATCTGTCCATCCTGCGCCTAGTCCGCGTCTTGGCGCTGGCTTTGGTGTGCGCGGCGGGCGGGGCCGAAGCGGCCGGCGCGGCCTACAGCGTCGGCGTGGTGCCGCAGTTCGAGGCGCGGGAGCTGGCCTCGATCTGGGTGCCGATACTGGCCGAACTGTCCAAGCGCACCGGCTTGCAACTGAGCATGAAAGGCTCGCCGCGCATCCCGGAATTCGAGGTCGCGTTTGAGGCCGGCGAGTTCGATTTCGCTTACATGAACCCGTACCACGCGCTGATTGCGGCGCGCAAGCAAGGTTATTTGCCGCTGGTGCGCGACAGCAAGCCTTTGTTCGGCGTGCTGGCCGTGCGCCAGGACAGTCCTTACAAAGATGTTAAAGCGTTGGCGGGCAAGAAAATTTCGTTCCCGGCGCCGAATGCGTTTGGCGCGTCGTTGTTGATGCGCGCCGACCTCGACACGGTTTTCCACATCAAAATCGAGCCGCTGTACGCGCAGACCCACACTTCGGCTTATCTGAACACCGCGCTCGGCGTCAGCGAGGCATCGGGCGGCGTCAAAGCCACATTTGAGCAGCAGCCGCCGGATGTCCGCGACAACCTGCGCATTCTCTACGAAACCCGCAAAGTGCCGTCGCATCCCTTTCTTGCGCACCCCAGGGTGCCGGAAGCCGACCGCAAGCGGGTGCAGCAAGCCATCCTCGACATGGCGGCGACGCCGGACGGCGCGGCGCTGCTGGCGAAAGTGCCGATGCCTAAGGCCACCGTGGCGACGGCGGCGGAGTACGCCGCGATTAAAGGCTGGAAGCTGGAAAAATACTACGTCAAGTCAGGCGACTGAGCGTGGCAAAGGGCGCAGCCAAAGCCGCCGGCCGGCGGTCGGGATGGATGCTGCGCAGCAAGATTCTGGGGTTTCTGTTGCTCATCGAGCTGGCGACTTTGGGTGTGTTTGTTTGGCTGGTGCAGCCTAGGCTGTTGGCTTCGGTGGATCGCATCCTCGTCCGCGAAACCCAGCAGGAGTTGGAGACCGTCGCCGACAGCCTGTTGCCGTTCCTGATCCAAAACCAGTTCGCCGGCATCCGCGAGAACCTCGACGCCTTGCGCCAGCGCCAACCGCATTGGCGGCATGTGGAGTTGCTTGGCGAAAACGCCCGCCGCCTTTACCCGCTGCGCCCAGAGCCGCCGCCCGCCACCCCCAACATCGAGCATTTTTCCTGCGCCATCCGCTTCCGCGACGCCACGCTGGCGACGGTCGCGGCGGACGTGGACTTCACCGCCGACCGCGCCGACGCCCAAAGCCTAGCCCTGACCTTCTTTTTGACCTTCGGCGGCGTGTTCACCGCCGCGATGCTGCTGGTCGCGGTGTTTTTGGAGTTGGCGGTGAGCCGCCGCGCCCGCCGGCTCAGCCTCGCCGCCGACCGGCTGGCGCACCGCGACTACGCCGCCGCGCTGCCGAAAGCCGGCGGCGACGAGATCGGCGGGCTGGTGCAAAGCTTCGCCGCGATGCGCGACGCCGTGCGCAGTTACGAGGCTTCGCTGCATTTTGCCCGCGCCGCCGCCGAGGCGGCAAACCTCGCCAAGAGCGAATTTCTGGCGACGATGTCGCATGAAATCCGCACACC
>JBJSYU010000628.1:0-12909 GCA_046089945.1 Candidatus Methylumidiphilus sp. | reverse complement strand
GTGGCTGTTCGCGTATGCGTGGGCGATCTACTGGGGCGCATCCTACTTCACCGAGCAGGACGGCACCTGGCACCAGACGATCGTGCGCGACACCGACTTCACCCCGTCGCACATCATCGAGTTCTACCTGAGCTACCCGATCTACATCATCACCGGCGGCGCGTCGTTCCTGTACGCGAAGACCCGCCTGCCGTTCTGGTCGGAAGGCTTGTCCCTGCCGTACCTGATCGCGGTGACCGGCCCGTTCATGATCCTGCCGAACGTCGGCCTGAACGAGTGGGGCCACACCTTCTGGTTCATGGAAGAGCTGTTTGTCGCCCCGCTGCACTACGGCTTCGTGATCTTCGGCTGGCTGGCGCTGGCCATCATGGGCGTGTGGCTGCAGGTCATGGCCAGCTTCTCCAACCTGATCGGCAAGGAGCTGTGCGAAGCGGTTGACTCCGGCGCAATCAGCAAGTAATCCCGGAAGCCGGGGCTGGCGGCCGCAGGCCGCCGGGCGAAAGAAAGAAGGCGGCCCTGCCGGGGCGAACGCGCCGGCCGGCGCCGCCAGAAAACCATAACAATGCGACAATTGGAGGTAACTCATGAGCGCACTTCAGTCTGCGGCCACTTCACGGGCCGAAGCGGTACAAGTTTCACGGCTGGTCGACTACTTCGGCCTTTGGATCCTCTTCATGGTGTTGACGGGGTCCTACCACATCCACGCCATGCTCACGATGGGCGACTGGGACTTCTGGGTTGACTGGAAAGACCGCCGCCTGTGGGTCACCGTGGTTCCGATCGTGCTGGTCACCTTCCCGGCGGCCGTCCAAGTCCTGCTGTGGGAGCGCCTGCGCCTGCCTTGGGGCGCGACGGTTTGCGTGCTCGGCCTGCTGTTCGGCGAGTGGATCAACCGCTACTTCAACTTCTGGGGCTGGACCTACTTCCCGCTGACCCTGGTGTTCCCGTCGCAGATCGTGCCGGGCGCCATCCTGCTCGACGTCACGCTGCTGCTGTCCGGCAGCTACCTGCTGACCGCCATCGTCGGCGGCATGGCGTGGGGCATGATCTTCTACCCGGGCAACTGGCCGGTCATCGCGCCGTACCACGTCCCGGTGGAATACAACGGCACCCTGATGTCCATCGCCGACATCCTCGGCTACAACTATGTCCGCACCGGCACGCCCGAGTACATCCGCATGGTTGAGAAGGGCACCCTGCGCACCTTCGGCAAAGACGTGGCCCCCGTGTCCGCGTTCTTCTCCGCGTTCATGTCCATCCTGATCTACTTCCTGTGGCACTTCGTGGGCCGCTGGTTCTCCACCGTCCGCTTCCTGAAGCAGAGCTAAGTAGAGACCGGAAGTGTGCCGGGTTCCGGCAACGTCCGGCCCCGGCGCGGACAGAAGACATAAAGAGCCTAAGCCCGCCGGCTGCGGCGTCCACAAGGGGCGCGTAGACCGGGGGGCGGAAAAAAACAAACAACTCGAAAGAGGAGGAACTATGAAAACACTGAAAGACGGGATCGCCCGCTGGTCCCTGGTCGGCTTGTTGCTGGCGTTTGCCGCGACCAGCTTCTACGCGCCGAGCGCTTCGGCCCACGGCGAAAAGTCGCAGGCCGCGTTCATGCGCATGCGCACCATCCACTGGTTCGACCTGCACTGGTCGAAAGAGAAGGTGGCGGTCAACGAAAACGTCGAAATCACCGGCAAGTTCCATGTGTTTGAAGGCTGGCCCGAATCGGTCCGCGAGCCGAACGTCGCCTTCCTCAACATCGGCATCCCCGGCCCCGTGTTCATCCGCAAGGAGTCCTACATCGGTGGCCAGCTGGTTCCGCGCTCCGTGCGCCTTGAGATCGGCAAGACCTACGAGTTCCGCGTGGTGTTGAAGGCTCGCCGCCCTGGCGACTGGCACGTCCACACCATGATGAACGTCGAAGGCGGCGGCCCAATCATCGGGCCGGGCAAGTGGATCACCATTGAAGGCGGCAAGTTCAGCGACTTCAAAAACCCCGTCACCACCCTGACCGGCCAGACCGTTGACCTCGAAGTCTACCAAGAAAGCAACATCGCCTTCTGGCACACCTTCTGGTATGTGTTCGGCGTCGCGTGGATCGTCTACTGGAGCCGCCGTCCGGTGTTCCTGCCGCGCTACCTGCTGGCCGAAGCCGGCCGCGCCGACGAGCTCGTCAGCGCCACCGACAAGAAAGTCGGCATGGCCTTCGCCGCGGGCACCATCCTGATCGTCGTCGCCTCCATGGGCGCCGCCAACAGCAAGTACCCGATCACGATCCCGCTGCAGGCAGGCACGATGCGCGGCATGGTTCCGGTCGAAGACAAAAAGTCCACCGTCGCCGTCAAGGTCGAGGACGCCACCTACCGCGTGCCGGGCCGCGCCATGCGCATGAAGCTGACCATCACCAACAACGGTGCCAGCCCCGTGCGCCTGGGCGAGTTCTACACCGCCTCCGTGCGCTTCCTGGACTCCAGCGTGTTCAAGGACACCACCGGGTATCCTGAAGACCTGCTGGCCGAGGACGGCCTGAGCGTGAGCGACAACTCGCCGCTGGCTCCGGGCGAGACCCGCACCGTCGAAGTGACCGCTTCCGACGCCGCGTGGGAAGTGTACCGCCTGTCCGACATCATCTACGACCCGGACAGCCGTTTCGCCGGCTTGCTGTTCTTCTTTGACGCCTCCGGCAACCGCATCATCCAACAGGTTGACGCGCCGCTGATCCCGTCCTTCATCTAAGCCTTGCGGGGCCGCGCGCCACCGGGCGCGCGGCCTTGGGCGAAGACGGGCCAGCTCCAAAAAAAGCCCCCTGCGGGAAACCGCAGGGGGCTTTTATTTGCCTGATTGTCAAGATGGTTCAGCCAATGCCGAAAGAATCTCCGTCATTCCGACCGGGATCCGGAATCCAGCGTCCAGGGATGGCGAACCGACCGGTTGCCACACAACAAGATTCAGCGAAAACCGTTTTTAATCTAGTCGGCTGAAGCATCTTGCTAATCAGGTTTCTTTGTATAGGACAGTCCGTTAAGCCTGTTTCAAACTTTTGCGCCTGCCGCAACTGGATGTTTCCAACCTAGCGAATGGTAGGCTGTCCGGTTTTACCTCCGACTGTCTTTGCCGCTGCCTCTACGCCCTAGACACCGATATGGAAATTGTCCTCAAGCGGCACTTGACTACAGATGCCAAACCCGTCGGCATTCATGTTTCACAGTCTGGATTTTGATTTGTCGGCGCGATGGTGTTAGCGCAAGGCCCATAGTCCTTTCCTAGTTGTCTAAATGACGAAGGTTTTTTAGACAGCTAACCAAATGCAAAAAGGCCGCTTTCGCGGCCTTTTTATACATTATAGCAAAAACTCATCTAACTTTAAAAACACGATAATTCTCGCTATCATATTTTTAAATATGCCATCCATTGATGATCTAAGGCATATGATTTCTAAGTTAATTTGCTCAAATACATCGTCCATCTCTTGTTTTGAACGCTTAAAAAACAACCTTTCAAGCCTATTAGATTCGTCCATCATTGCCTCTATTGCGTCTGCGTCTCTATTGTACTCCATCCTCCGCACCGCATGCTCGTATTCTTCTGAATCCAATTTAGAATAGACATTATCAGAAACCAGTTTTCAGGGTATGCGCTTGAAAAAACCCCGTCAATAACAAAAATTATTTTAATATCAATCATTTGCAATGACAAAGAATAGTGGCGGCTAACGCTGCCAGAAACCAGTTTATGATAATGTCTAATATAGTTCTTTTATGTCATTAAAATAAGTTCTTGCCTTTTCATGGAGTACATTATATTTTTTGTAAACCCTGTTGCTTATACAGGCAACATTTCCTTCTATTGCGTTTTGCAATTCCTCAAATAGGACTAAATGATTAGCAGCTACAAGGTTTTCATATTCGTATCCATCACCGAATTCTGCACCTATGCTACACCTAAAGCCTATCTCTTTTTTCTTTAGATTGAACTGAATTAACAATAGACATTATCATAAACTGGTTTCTGGCAGCGTTAGCCGCCACTATTCTTTGTCATTGCAAGTGATTGATATTAAAATAATTTTTGTTATTGATGGGGTTTTTTCAAGCGCATACCCTGAAAACTGGTTTCTGATAATATCTATTAATTTTTCATACAAAAAAATTCTTTTCCTGAATAGCTCAATCTTTAAAGGCGTTGAATATGAAGAAAAGCTTTCGCTTTCATGTTTTGATGCTTGTAATAACGCCTGGATAGAAGATGGAAGATCCATTGTATGTTCCTGCTTGTAGTTGACTATATCGTCTTGCTTTAGGTTGTTGTAACGGGGGCGTTTTGTTGAACGCAAACAGTTCATGCCGCCAATTTGCTATTGTGTGGACGGGGGTCAACATCTGTTCAATGATTTTCCCTCATAGAAATATCCTATTGTGTTGCGCTTGTCAACATGGAAACAACACAAGATTTTTGACACGAACCAGCACCCCTGCCAAATCAAATACTTAATTTGCGCCATCAATCGAGGGATACAATAGTCTCGTGTAGAGATAAGCGATAGCGTATTCCGCAAACTGGCGGCTTATCCAAACCGCCTCGCACATGCATGTGCCTAATGCATGCCTTAGCGCACCAGAAACTAAAACCCACATTTTTCCCCTTATTCCCTATATGGGAAGCAGCGGACTCTTGTAGGAGCGGCCTTTAGGCCGCGACTATCGCGGGCTAAAGCCCGCTCCTACGGCGCTACGGCGTCGGCGGCGATGCGCCCAAATCCACCCGGCTATGCCCCAGCACCGTGCCGGTGGCGAACGCCAGATCGACCAGCGTGGCTTGGTAGTCGCCGATGGCCCGCACTTCGCGCAATTGCGCTTCGCCGAGGCGGGTCAGCGTCTCCAGCACTTCGGTCATCGTCCGCAAGCCTTCGCTGAACTGCTTCAACTCGGCGTCGTAGTTCAAGCCGGCCAGTGCCACATTTTGCCGCGCCGCCAAGATGCGCTGCCAGTTTTGTCCAAGCTGGTCGAGCGCGTCGTAGATTTCCCGGCGCACGGTCAATTCGCGCAATTGCCGGGTGGACAGCCGTTGCATGCGCTCTTGCACGGCGCGTTCCAGCCGCGAGCGGCGCAGTTCGTTGGTCAACGGCATTTCCATGCGCAGCCCGACGGCCCAGTCTGAGTACTCGCCATCGAACACCTGCCCGAACGCATTGCCAATTGATGTGGTATCGCGGCCTAGCGAGGTGTAGCTGTAGTCGAGCATGAACATCGGCAAGGTCTGGTTGCGCAGATAGTCGATCTTGGTCAGGTCGGCGGCCAGCTTCAATTCCAGTTCCAGCAGTTCCAGCCGCCCGTCCAAGGCTTGGCGGGCCAGTTGTTCGCGGTCGAGGTTGAAGCTGGCCAACACCGGCGGGGTTTGCGGCACCAGCACGGTGGGTGCGGCCATGTCCAAGGCCGGGTCGTTGAGCAACAGCTTCAATTGGCGCTGGCGCAGTTTCAGCGTGGTCTCGGCGACGATCAAGCCTTCCATGCGCTCGGCGACGCCGATTTCGGCGCGGTTGATTTCCACCGCCGCCGTCAAGCCTTCGGCGACGCGGCGTTTCACCATCGCCAGATTGTCCGCCGCGTTGTCGTATTGCTGGCGGCGGATGTCCAATTCGCCCCAGGCCACATACAAGCCCCAATACGCCCGGTCTATCGCCGCCAACACGCGGATGGCCTGTAGCCGCGTCTTCACGTCCACCGCCTGCTGTTCGTAGCGGGCGATGCGGATGCCGGCGACATTGTTGCCAATGCCGGCCTCACGCAGCAAGGGCTGGCTGATTGAGAAGCGCAAGGCGCTTAAATACTGGTCGCCCGGCACGCCATTGAATTGCTTTTTGGAATCGAACGGCGCGCTGATCGTCACTTTGCCGCCAGTGCGCAGCGGAATCACCACGCCGACATCCAGTTCCAGCGATTCGGTGTTTTGCGGAATCGCCGTCAGTTTCGCCACCTGGCCTTTCAGCGCGGATTTCGGGTCGGCGGGGGTGAAGGTCACCACGTCTTGCAGCAGCGCCGGGGTGTTTTTGTCGGCGAATTTGGCTTTGGCAAAAATCAAGTCGTCAAACTTGGCCTCCTCCTCGCTGACTTGCGTCGCGGCGATTTTCGGGTCGATGCGGGCAATCTGCAAATCCAGATTGTTTTCCAGCGCCAAGGCGCGGGCCTCGGCGATGGTGAGTTGCCGGCTGGCTTCTGGCGCAGGCTTTGGCGCCGGGCTGTCCGGCTTGGCCGGCGGCAGGCTGCGCCCGGCTTGTTGAGTTTGGCGTTCCTTGAATTTAGGCAGGGCCTGCTCGACGGTTTCCGGCGGCGTTTTGCTGAGCGTGTCCAGCGGCAAGCCTTCTTCGGTGATTAGCCGCGCTTCCACGCGGTGCGACACGGCGGCGTCGGGGGCGGTGTCGAAATAATAGGAACAAGCACTTAACCAGTAGGGCAGCGCTAATAAAAAACTGACGAGTAATACGGGGTTCATGCGCTCAGGCGGCAAACCTATTAAGGATCTCGTGGAAGCGGCCTGCGCATTTTCAGCGCGAGAGACTGCTTCCACGTGATTTAGCTCAGCATTGGCTCATGCCGTTTTGGCTTATTGCCCGGAATGGTGGTGGTGGTGATGGTGTCCGTGACAGGCGTAAGCTTTGCCGTCAACCGTGCCGTTGAACGAGCCGGTGCTGTGGATGCGGTGCCACACGACGTGGGTGGCGCCCAGTTTTTCGGCTTTCACCAAGGCACGGTGTTTGGCGAGGCTTTTCCAGTCATGGTGTTTGCCGTAGCCCGACGAGGCATGGACATTGCCGAGGGAATGGCAATGCTTCACCGCATCGTGATGCGCTACATGGGGCAAGGCTAAGGCATCGCCGGTGGCGATGGCGGCCAACAGCGCCAAAGCGGGAACAAGAAAACGGGGGATTGAATGCGACATGTATTACTCCAAGGTTAATGTGGTTTACTCGCTGCCAGACCGCAGGCCGAGCGGCTTGCGGTCAAATTTTAATGCCATGGGGGCGGCCTTCGCGTAGCGGCGCTTGAATATTGCCGCCATCACGCTCAAGCCCCATGGCTTCTTTCTCAACCGTTGCCACGCAACGGAATCTATGCCTGCCACCGTTCCGGGGCGCTCTCAATCGCCGCTACCCGGCTTAAGGCAGATGTTCCGCACTTATTTTAACTTCTGCTTAGCTAAATCCACCACCGGGCTTTCCGGCGTCAGCAGCGGCGGGAAGGCGTTCAACTGCCGCCATAATTCATAGGCCATGGTGACTTGGTTCAGCAGCACCCAGCCTTTGACGCGGACGCCCTGGCGCAGGAAGCGCTCGGTCGGCCACGGGCGGTCGGTTTCGTCCGGCGTCACCAGCACGCGGAATTTGCCTTTGCCGTCGTCGCTGGCATCGACGAAGGCCACGCGCCCGCCGAAGGTGCCGAAGGCGACTTCCGGCCAGCCGACAAACTGCAAGGCCGGCCAGCCCTCGAATTGCAGCCGGGCGTGGCGCCCCGGTGAAATCAGCGCGGCGTCGTTGCCGTCCACCCACAATTCCACAGCGCGGACATCGACGTCCGGCACCAGCACCAGCAGCCCCTCGCCTTGGCGCACGACATCGCCTTGCGGGTTGACCAGCAGGCGCAGCACCGTGCCGTCACGCGGGGCGGTCACCGCCTGCGCTTGCTGGCGCGACACGTCCACTTCGCTTTTCAGCAGACTGGAACGGCTGTCTTCCAATTCGCCCTGGGTTTTTTTCAGCGTCGCCGCCGCCGAGTCGATGCGCGCCTGCGCGTCGGCGCGGATGCGGCCGATCTCGGCGTCGGCGGCGCGTTGTTCGGCCTGCGCCGCGTCCACGGCATTTTGGGCGCTGGCGACGCTGCGCTGGGCGACGATGGCGTCGCGCTCGGCGACTTCATAATCGCGCCGCGACACCAGCCCGTCCGTCAGCAAGCGGCCCAAGCGCCCGGTCTGCTGCGTCGCGGCGTCTAAGGTGGCCTGCGCCGAGGCCAAGGCTTCGCCGGCCGAACGCGCCCGCTGGCGGGCAACTTCCAGCCGGTATTGCGCCCCGGCCACCTGCAAGTCGCGGGTCGCGGCCAAATTGTCGAGTTGCAGGCGGTAGGCGCGCACCTCGTCTTCCTTGGCGGCCAATTTGGCGGCGCTGGCTTCGCGCTGCTGGCGCAGGCGTTGCAGCAGTTCAGGATCGACATCGGCGATTTCCACCAGCACCTCGCCGGACTTCACCCGCATGCCTTCTTTCGCCAGCCAGCGCACGATGCGCCCGGACACCGGCGAGTCAATGGTTTGCTGGCGCTCGGCCGGCACGAAGGCCGACACCCGGCCAGTGCCGGCGATGTTTTGCTGCCAAGGCGACAGCAGCAGCAAGGGCGGCGTCAGCACAAACAGCCAGACGCACAGCCGCGCCAACACGCTGACCAGCCGGGGCGTTTGCGCGGCGCTGAGCGCGGACAAGCGCGGCCGTTCAATCATGGCCCTGCCCTCCCAGTTCGACGACACGGCCGCACAAGGCGGCGACCTGTGGCGAGCGCGTCAGCACTAGCAGCGTCCACGGCGCGTCAGCGGCAAACAGGGCCGGCGCCACCCGCGTCCGCGCCGCCGCGTCCATCTCGTCCAACACGCCGTCCAGCACCAGCAAACCCGGCCGGCCGACCATCGCCCGCGCCAACAGCAGCCGCAGGCATTGCTCATGCGACAGCGGCGCGCCCCCTGGCCCCAATTCCATATCGGCCAAGGCTTCCGGCAGCAGCGCCAATTCATCCAGCAAACCCACCGCCGCCAAGACCTGGCACACCGCGCCCACGCTGATGCCGGGCCGGCCCAGCCGGACATTTTCCAGCATGCTGTCTTCGACAATTTCCATGTGCCCGACCAAAGCCACCCGCGTCCGCAGCGCGTCCAGGCGCCACAAGCCCAATTCCACGCCGTCCAACTCAATCTGCCCGCCGCCCGCCGGGCGCAGGCCGCAGAGCAATTGCGCCAGACTGCTTTTGCCGCTGCCATGGCCGCTGAACACCGCGACGCGCTCGCCGGGCTGGACGCTGAAACTCACCCCGCGCAGCACCGGGCGCTTGCCGCCATAGCCAAAGCTTAAAGCCCGCACCGCCAGGCCCGCCGCGCCCGCCGCCTGCGGGGCCGCGCCGGTTTGGCGCTCCAGCGGCAAATCCAGCAAATGGCCGATCTTGTCCACGCCGGCCATCAAATCGTAAAAGCCCTCCAACTGCTTGCCAAACTTCACCAGCGAGGCCAGCACCGAGGACACAATCAACTCGGCGGCGACCAACTGCCCCAAGGTCAACTGCCCGTCGATCACCAAATAGCCGCCGATGGCCAGCAACGCCGTGCTGGCGATGGCATACAGCGCCAGCGAGCCAATCGTCTGCCGCAGCAACACGCGGTAATGGCGGCGTTTCGCCACCAAATAGGCATGCGCCAGCCTATCGGTGCGCTCCGCCGCAAAGCCCGGCCCGCCGGCCGATTTGAAAGTGAACAGATGGCGGGCGACGACTTCCAGCCACGCCACCAGCGCATATTTCGCCTTGGATTCCTCTATCGCCGTGTCCACCCCGCCCTGGCCCAGCGCCAGTAAAATAAGGGCTATCGCCAGCAGCAAAACGATATCGAAAGCCAACAGGAACGGATGGTAAAACGCCAGCAGCGCCAAGCCGACCACCGCCTGCATCGCCAGACTGACGCCGTCCAACAGCAGCGACGCGCCGGCTTTTTGCACCGTCAACACATCAAAAAAACGGTTCACCAGTTCCGCGCCGTTTTGGCTGTCGTACACCTCGGCGCGCACTTGCGGCAGGCGCTCGGCCAAATCCGCCGCCAGCCGCACGAACACGCGGCGCTGCACCAGTTCCACCAGATACGATTCCAACACATACACCGCGCCGGAAAACGCCAGAAACAGAAACAAAATCACCGCCAACACCGCCAACGGCTGGCCCATGCCGCCCATCGCCACGGTGTTCACCAAGGCTTGCACGGCGACCGGCGGGGCCAAGGCCAACAGGCTGGAACCCGCCGCCAAGCCCAACACCCGCCAGACATCGGCGCGTTCCGGGCGCATCAGTGCCAGCAGCCGCCGCAACGGCGGCAGATGATGGTGATGGTCGTGGCTGACCGCCCCAGCCAAGGGCGCAGCCGACTGCACCAGCAGCCAGTCCACCGGCGCATCCGCCGCCACCTCTAGCAACGCGGCGATATCGCCAACGCCGACCAGCCGCTCGACCACCACGCCAGCGCTGACGACGGCGATGCGCACCAAGCCCTTGCGGAAACCGCGCAACACCAAGCCGCCGCCGGCCGGCAACTCGGCCACTAAAGCCACTTGCTCGCCGCAGGCTTGCACCGCCTGCCCCGCCGTCAGCCGCGCCCGCACGATGCGCAGGCCCAAAGCCGCGCCCAGCACCGCCCAATCCGCGCCCTCCCCGGCCAGCGCCACGCGCCGCCACACCGCCTCGCGGCTGGCCACCAAGCCAAATTCGTCCAGCAGCAAGCCCCACAAGGCCCGCTGCGCCGGTTGGCGCAATTGTGGAAAATCGTTGTCCATGGGGGATTGTTGATGTTTAGGCCAGTCCCTCTCCCGGCGGGAGAGGGATTTAGCATGAAGGACTTTAATTAGGGGGCTTAGGTGAACAAGAACAGCGCCACGCCGACCGCGCTGAAGCTAAGGGCTATTGTACGCCATTCCCGTGTACGCCATTCCCGCCGCCGCCAGACATGCAGCGCCGCCGCCTTCATGTCCACAGGCCGCACCGCTTGCCAAGCCTGCCGCGCCGCCGCCTGCGCCCGGCGCAACAGCCGGACTGCGGCATACACCGCCAACGCCAAGCCGCTGTAGGCCACCACAAACTGCGCTTGGCGGTGGCTCAAATCAAACGCATGCATCAACACATGCCCCAGCGCGGTTTCGACCAAGGCAAACAGCATGTGCAACAGGTGGCTCAGCACCGGCAGCAACGCATCGCCAAACAACACGAAGACCAAGGCCAACCCGCCCCAGCCCGCCACTTTGTAGTCCAGCCGTTGCCCCGCTGCGCGGAGACATGCCTTGAATGTCTTCCCCAGCCATTGCCCGAAGCCCATATCGACCTCCACAAGTTAGAGTGATGCCAATTGCAAGCGCAATGCCACGGCGGCAACGGATCTTGTGAGCAAACGCGATGCCCCCGTGTCAGCGAAGTTTCCGACCGTTTGACTGGGGATTTTTCTCCCGTGTGCGCCCGATTTTCCGCTGGTTTCCGGGCGGGAGCTTAAGGCGCGGACTCCTCCCGCTTTTGCCTGGGGTGGCATCGGCCCGTTGCCCCGCGCCGCCCGTATGTGGACAACCCGCCCGTCGGCGGCCACAGCCGAGCCAGAATTGCGCCGCTACACGGCGGTGCATGTGGTCGGCAACGAGGAAGTCAGGCAATATAGCGACGAGGTGATGGCGAATTGCGCCTGAGGGTTTGCGCTTACGCCATAGCCGGTTTCATGTCCTTAAAAGCCTCACCACACAAAATAGGTCATCACCATGAGCAACACCTCCCTACTCATCCGGGTGCAAGCGCGCGGCGGCAAGTTTCTCGGCCCGGATATTAACTACTCGTATGTGGAAGTCACCGACGCCAACAGCGGCCTGGTTTTGGCCTGCGGCCCAGCCGGCCAAGCCCCAGAAAGCGACTCTGGGGTTTTGTCCCAAGATTTGAATAATACTTTGGCCGGCCCCTCGACCGGCGTGGTGCTGACGTATGGCACCGACCCGACGCAGCCGCCGCAGGTGTGGTATCTCGGCGTCAATCCGAAGACGACGGCCAGTTTTACCGCGTCGTTTGATCTTGAAAAGCCGACACTGCTGACCCTTATTGCGACGCGGCTGAATGCCCAAGGCCAAGTCATGCCGCAATTCACCGCGTCGGCGACGATGTGGATGGAACCGGGCATGCAACTGACCGCCGACCCTGGTTATATCATCACCATGCCGGGCTTGGCGGTGACGGTGCAAAATGCCACCGTCAATGGCAACGCGGTTGATGTGACCGCCAAAGTGACGATGATGTGCGGCTGTCCGATAGACGACGCGGCCACTGTGCCAAACAACACCCCCATCCCTTGGCCGGCGTGTGAGTTTGTGGTGACGGCGGAACTGTGGGATGGAACCGAGCTACTGGCCAGCGCCCCGCTGGCGCTGCAAGCGACCAGCGTGTTTGGCGGGGCCGTGCCGCTGCCGCCCAACGCGCCGCCGGCCGACGCATTGACTGTGGTGGTGCGGGCGGTGCAAGCGTCCACGGCCAACACCGGCTCGGACAGTTACCCGCTTGGCTGACCTTGCATCGACTTAGCGCCGGCATTTGCGGCATTCCCAGACTTTGGCCGGCAAGATGCCGGCGCTACGGCGGCGCGTTGGGCAATATTACCCACGCACTTGTGAAAAATTACCGTGCAAAGCCACCGTATAAGCCGATAATGCTTGCCACGCTGCGTCGTTGTATGGCGACAGATCCACAGCGGTCATTTTATCGGTCGGCTTGCGTTAGGGTGGCTTTTATGAAAACGGTCTGGTTGGCTTTGGCCTTGTCGCTTGGCGCGGACTCCGCGCTGGCCTTCAATGTGTCGGTCAATATCACCCACCCCGCCAACGGCAGCACGGTCAGCGACAATTTCCATTCCAGTTTCACTAGCACCTGCCCCGGCGGCAAAAACACCGTCAAATGGTATCTCGACGGTGTGCCGACAGGCAGCGCGACCTTCCGCGACACGGCCGGGGTGCATATCGCCCGCAAACTCGCCCAAGGCGCGCATTCGCTGAAAGTGGTGTCCTCCTGCGGCGCCGACGCTATCCAGTTTAATGTGCAAGAGGTTTCTGGTTAATCGCCTATAGTCACTGTGCGGAAGACGAGGTTCAATCCGCAGGGAGAAACCCTC
>JBJSYU010000627.1:0-2783 GCA_046089945.1 Candidatus Methylumidiphilus sp. | reverse complement strand
CGGACGCATAGTTTGCCCCGCCTTCCGCCCTCTTTGGCCCGTTTTGTCAGTCAATCAGAGGACGCCCTTTAAATCCCGATGGCTGGTCTAGCACATTGCCCGCCAGCATGGGGGGAAACCGAACGCCTATTATTGACGAAGGCCATCTGTACCACGGCCAAGAAAGCTGGGTTGAACGCTACCATGCCGGCTTAATGCGTGGCGAAAAGCCTGATCCAAACGGCACAGTCCCCCAACATTTGCGGCGGCTGACCGTTGATGAAGCGATTGTGTTGCAAGGATTCCCAGAAAATTACCGGTTCATCGGCCCGCAAAGCAAAGTATATTGTCAAATTGGCAATGCGGTTCCTTGCGCGTTGGCTGATGCGGTCGCCTCCACCGTGCGAGATGCATTGCTCGGAAAACTCGATGCTCTCCTAAAAAAACCAATAGGCACAGTTTTAGAATTTGCATTTTAATCCGATACAGTGCATTGAAATCATACCTACCAACCCAACCGAATGTACCATCATGCTTAATAGCCACACCCTCCCCCCGCTTTCTGGAAAACCCGCGCATAGCGCCGTCATTTTGCTGCACGGCTTGGGCGACAGCGGCGCCGGTTTGATTGGCTTGGGCGAATACTGGCGGCGGGATTTGCCGGACACAGCCTTTTTCGCCCCGGACGCGCCGTTTGACTGCGATATGGCACCGTATGGCCGGCAGTGGTTTAGCCTGCAAAACCGCGCGCCTGCGGCTTTACTGGCCGGGGCGCGGCAGGCTGGGCCTATCCTAAACGACTACATCGACCCAATATTGGAAAAGCTAGGCTTGCCGCCGGAAAAGCTGGCCTTGGTGGGTTTTTCGCAAGGCACGATGTTGAGCCTGTATGCCGCCCCGCGCCGGGCTTTGGCTGTGGCTGGGATGGTCGGCTATTCCGGGTCGATGATAGGCGGCGAGGACTTGCCCACAGAAGCCTTGTCACATCCGCCGGTGTTGCTGGTGCATGGCACCGCAGATAGCGTCGTGCCGTTTGCGGCGATGGGCTGGGCGGAGCAATGCCTGCGGGCGGCGAAGCTGCCGGTGTCCACGCTGGCCTGCCCCGGCCTGGAGCACACTATCGATGATGCGGGCTTGGCCGCAGGCTTGCAGTTTTTGCGGAAGGTTTTGGCTTATTAAGGAAGCTCTTTTTAGTCTTTGCCCCTCACCCTCTCCCCACGGGGCGAGGGAACTTGCTCAGAGCATCCTTAAAGCTCACAGGGGCGCAGGACGCGCCCCTGTGGTCGCAATGGCTTAGATATACGCGCTTTGGTAGCTTTCCAACACGCGGATGTAGTTGGCGCGTTGGAACGCGGCGGGGTTGGCGACGTTTTGATGGCTCATGCTGCCGCGCACTTGGTTGACCGACGAAAAGCGCCGGGCCTCCATCCAGGCTTTCAAGCCTTCCAGCAACACGCCCAAATAAGACGGGCCGTTGCGCAACAGCGCCGAGGTGGTCATCACCACATCGGCCCCGGCCAGCAGGTATTTGATGACCTCATCCGGCTTCTCCACGCCACGGGTCGCCGCCAGCGAGGCGTTCAACTGGCCGTGCAACAGCGCGATCCACAGCAAGGGCAGGCGGATTTCGCCGGCGGAACTGAGGCTGAGCGAGGGGTTGACTTCCAGTTCGTGGATATTGATGTCCGGCTGGTAAAAGCGGTTGAACAACACCAAGGCGTCGGCCCCGGCCTCGTCCAGGCGCTTCGCCATATGCCCCATCGAACTGAAAAACGGGCTGAGCTTCAGCGCGACCGGAATGGACACCGTCGCCTTCACCGCCTGCAAAATGTCGATGTAGCGCTGTTCCACCGCTTTGCCGGTGGCGGACAAGTCGGTCTCCACCGCATAAATGTTCAACTCCAAGCCCGCCGCCCCGGCCTGCTGCATCTGCCGGGCGTAGTCGATCCAGCCTTCGCCAGTGACGCAGTTGAGGCTGGCGATCACCGGGATGTCCACCGCCGCCGAGGCTTGGCGCAGCAAGTCCAGATAGCTGTCCGGGCCGACTTGGTAGTCGTCCACTTCCGGGAAATAGCTCAGCGACTCGGCGAAGCTTTGCGTACCGGACTCGATCAGGTGCGAGAAGGCTTCGTTTTCGTGGCGGATCTGCTCCTCAAACAGCGAGAACATCACCACCGCCGCCGCGCCGCCGTCCTCCAGCCGCCGGATGCCATCCAACGTGCCGGACAGCGGGGAGGCGGAGGCGATGATGGGGTGTTGCAGTTCCAGCCCCATGTAGGTTGTTGTCAGATTCATAACGGTTGCACCTTATTTTTGTAGGAGGCTGGCGTCGGGATGGAAACGGCTGCCGCTGCCGCTGGCCATCTCCTCGTAAATTTCCCATTTTTGTTCGATCACCTGCTGCGCCATCGCCATCAGTTGCTCGCTTTCGACCGGATGGCTGCGCGACAGCATCTTGTAGCGCAGTTCGTTGAAGGCGTAATCCTTGAGCTTGACCGTGGGCCTAGGCGAATCCAGCACGAACGGGTTTTTGTCCGACTGGCGCAGCGCCGGGTTGTAGCGGATCAGCGGCCAGTGGCCGGAGGCCACCGCCAAATCCTGCTGCCTCAGCCCGTGTTCCATGTTGATGCCGTGGGCGATGCAATGGCTGTAGGCCAACACCAGCGACGGCCCCGGATAGGCTTCGGCCTCGCGCAGCGCCAGCAAGGTCTGCTGCGGATTGGCGCCCATCGCAATGCGGGCGACATAGACGCTGCCGTAGGATATCGCCTGCAAGGCCAAGTCTTTCTTCGCCACCGGCTTGC
>JBJSYU010000626.1:0-8279 GCA_046089945.1 Candidatus Methylumidiphilus sp. | reverse complement strand
TGTCAACCCGGAAGACGTCCGCAAGCTGGCGCAAAAGCACTTCGGCCCGCTGAAGCCCGGAAAGTTGCCGGAGTTGAAACCGCAAAGCGAAATCGAGCAAATCGGCCTGCGCCGCATCACCGTCAAGCTGCCCGCCAAACTCCCCTATCTGGTCATGGGCTACAAAGTGCCGGTGCTGCACGGCGCCGCCGAGCCGTGGGAAGCCTATGCGCTGGAAGTCGCCGCCGGTGTGCTGGATGGCGGCAACAGCGCCCGCCTGGAAAGCCGACTGGTGCGCGGCCAGCAAATCGCCGCCTCGGCGTCCGCCGGCTACGACCTGTATGCGCGCCTGCCCTCGCTGTTAATGATCGAAGGCACGCCGGTGCAGGGCAAGACCGTCGCCGAACTGGAAAAGGCGCTGCTGGAAGAAGTCCGCCGCCTGCGCGACGAGCCGATAGCCCCGGAAGAACTAGAGCGCGTCAAGGCGCAAGTGCTGGCCGGCAAAGTCTTCGAGCGCGACTCGATTTTTTATCAAGCCATGCAGCTAGGCACGGCGGAGACCGTCGGCCTGGGCTGGAAAACGGTGGACGAATACGTGGACAACATCAACGCAGTGACCCCGGAGCAAGTCCGGCAAGTGGTGCAAAAATACCTGATCGAAGACCATCTCAGCATCGGCCAGCTTGATCCGCAGCCGATACCGGAAGGGCAGACCGCGCCGGAAGACCGCGCGCCGATGGGAGGTTCGCATGTACGCTAACAAACTGCTGATTGGCCTGCTGGCGCTGCTCTGGGCCATCTGCGCCCAAGCCGGCCCGAAAATCCAAACCTGGAACGCCGCCAATGGCGCGCGGGTGTACTTCGTGCCGACCGAAGGTCTGCCGATGGTCGATGTGCGCGTGGTCTTCGATGCCGGCAGCGCCCGCGACGGCGCCCAGTTCGGCTTGGCGACCTTGACCGCCGGCCTGCTCGACACCGGCGCCGGTTCCTGGGACGCCGACGCCATCGCCAAGCGTTTGGAAGGCGTGGGCGCGCGGCTGGCGACCGGCGCGTCCCGCGATTTCGCCTTTGTCTCGCTGCGCTCGCTGACCGACCCCAAGCTGCTGGAACCGGCTTTGGCGACGATGCAAGCCATCCTGCAAACGCCGACGTTCAACCCGGCCGACTTTGAGCGCGAAAAAAACAACTTGCTGCTGGGCTTGAAACAGCGCGAAGAATCGCCCGCCGACATCGCCGGCATCAGCTTCTTCCAAACCCTCTACGGTTCACACCCCTACGCCCACCCCAAAGAAGGCAATATCGACACCGTCGAAAAGCTCAGCCGCGACGATTTGCAAGCGTTCTACAAACACTATTACGTCGCGCAAAACGCCTGGGTGGTGATCGTCGGCGAAGTGGATCGCGCCAAGGCCGAGGGCATCGTCGAAACCCTGCTGTCCGGCCTACCGGCTGGTGAAGCGGCGGCGGCGTTGCCAACAGTCGAAGCGCCGGCGGCAGGCGGCGTCACGCGCAAATTCTTCCCCTCCGCGCAGACCCACATCTACTCCGGCGTGCCGGGCATCGCCGTCGGCGACCCCGACTACTTACCGCTGTACGTCGGCAAACACATCCTAGGCGGCAGCGGCTTGGTGTCGAAAATCTCCGAGGAAGTGCGCGAAAAGCGCGGCCTGTCCTACAGCGCCACCAGCTATTTCTACCCGTTCCGCGCCCAAGGCCCGTTTTTGATGGGCTTGCAAACCAAGAACGACACCGCCGACGAGGCGCTGGCCGTGCTGCAAAAAACCCTGCGCGACTTCATCAGCGCCGGGCCAACGGCGAAGGAGTTGGAAGCCTCCAAGAAAAACATCACCGGCGGCTTTGCGATGCGCTTGGACAGCAACCAAAAGCTGCTCGACCAAGTCGCGCACATTGCCTTCTATGGTTTGCCTTTGGATTATTTGGAAACGTTCACCGCCAAGGTCGAAGCGGTGACGCCGCAGGATATCCAACGTGCATTCAAGGCGCGGATAGACCCCGACAAGCTGCAAACCGTCATGGTCGGCGCCGGCGCCAAGCCATGAACAACGAGTTGCGGATCATCGGCGGCGTGTGGCGCAGCCGAAAAATCCGTTTTCCCGACGCGCCGGGCTTAAGGCCGACGCCCGGCCGGGTGCGCGAAACCCTGTTCAACTGGCTGCGCCAAGACTTGGAAGGACTGAACTGCCTGAACCTGTACGCCGGCAGCGGCGTGTTGGGCTTTGAGGCCGCCTCACGCGGCGCGCGGCGGGTCGTGCAGGTCGAGCGCGACACCGCCGCCTGTCTAGCGATGCGACAAAACAGCGCGCTGTTGCAGGCCGATGCGGTGGACGTGGTGTCTTCCGAGGTGGCGCGTTTTCTGCAAAATCCTGCCGAGGCGTTCGACGTGGTGTTCCTAGACCCGCCGTTTCGGCAGGACAGGGCGTCGGCCGATTGCCGCAGGCTGGAAAGCCAAGGCTGGCTGGCCGACGACGCCCGCATCTACATCGAAACAGAGCGCGGGCTGGTGCTGGCCGGTTTGCCGGAAAATTGGGATTTGCTGCGCGACAAGCAGGCTGGCGAAGTCAGCTATCGTCTGTATCAGCGGAAACTGTCGCTTTAAGGTGGCTGTGAACCCGTCCCCTCGCCTCGTGTGGAAAGGGTTAGGGTGAGGGGCAAACGATTGGTTTTTAAGTCCCTGATCCCAGACTCATAGTGTATTCAACATTTCCTTAAATCCGCAGGCGCTTGCCGGGCCGTATAATTTGTCCGATCGCCCGCAACCCAAGCCCCGGCATTCCCCATGACCAATCCTCGCGTCGCCATATACCCCGGCACTTTCGACCCGATCACCAACGGCCATCTCGATTTGGTCAGCCGCGCCGCCCGCATTTTCGAGCGGGTGGTCGTCGCTGTCGCCGACAACAAAAACAAAGTGCCGTTGTTCAACATGGACGAGCGTCTGCACTTGGCCGTTGAGGCCGTCAGCGACATCGACGGCACTGTTGAAGTGGTCGGCTTTAATGGCTTATTGGTGGAATGCGCCCGCGCCAATGGCGCCGGCGTCATCTTGCGCGGCCTGCGCGCCGTGTCGGATTTCGAGTTTGAGTTCCAACTGGCCGGCATGAACCGCCATCTTGACAAGGAACTGGAGACGATCTTCCTGACGCCTTCAGAGAAATACGCCTTTATTTCCTCCTCCATCATCCGCGAAATCGCCCGCCTAGGTGGCGACATCACCCCATTCGTCACCGCCCGCGTCAACGCCGCGCTGACTGAGAAATACACCTAAGGAAACTCTGAACAAGTAGCGACTCCCTCCCCCTTGCAGGGGGAGGGTTGGGGAGAGGGTCTTATATAAACATAAGGTTTCACCCTCTCCCTAGCCCTCTCCCGCAAGGGAGAGGGGACTCATTCAAACCTTGCCCCAAGCCGGAAACCCTATGGCCTTGCTGATTACCGACGAATGCATCAACTGTGATGTCTGCGAACCCGCCTGCCCGAATGGGGCAATATCCCAAGGCGAAAGCATCTACGAAATCGCCCCGCCGCGTTGCACCGAATGCGTGGGCCATTTTGACGAGCCGCAATGCCAGGCCGTCTGCCCGGTCGATTGCATCATCAAAGACCCGGAGCGGGTCGAAGACAACGACGGGCTGTACCAAAAATACCTCAACCTCACGGCGGCGCGGTCGTAGCGCCGGCATCTTTGCCAGCGATTAAATGCCCTAGCGCTGGCATCCTTGCCGACGATTAGATTCAGCCAAGGACGGCAGGACAGCGCATTTTTGCCTTAACCAGTCAGTCGCCGGCAAGGATGCCGGCGCTACGACATCAGCCGCTCAATTCAACGGCTCGCCACCATCCCGAATATGCACATCCACCTGCGGAAAGGCGATTTCCACGCCCTGCTCGCGGAACAGCTTGTCGATGCGCATGTTCAAATCGTGCGTCACGCTGAGGCTGAGGCTGGGGCTGGCGACGAAGCAGCGCAGTTCAAAATCCAGCGAACTGGCGCCGAAGGCGCGGAAAAACACCCCGCGCTCCGGCTTCGCCAGCACCAGCGGATGTTCGTCGGCGGCCTGCGCCAGCAGCCGGTGGACAAGGTCGGTGTCCGAGCCGTAGGCGACGCCTATCGGCACGACCACGCGGATGACCTTGCTGGTCAATGACCAGTTGGTCAGTTGTTCGGTAATCAGCGACTTGTTGGGGACGATGATTTCCTTGTTGTCCCAGTTGGTCAACGTGGTCGAGCGGGTGTTGATGGCGTCAATCGTGCCGGTGACGCCATTGTTCAAGGTCACGACATCGCCGATGCGGATCGGCTTTTCAAACAAGATGATGAGGCCGGACACGAAATTGGCGAAAATCTCCTGTAAGCCAAACCCCAGCCCCACGCTCAGCGCCGCCACCAGCCATTGCAGATCGTTCCATTGCAGCCCCAGCAGATGGCACACCGCCACCACGCCGGCCGTGAAGATGGCATAGCGCAGCACCGTGGTCAGCGCAAAATCCGTCCCGGCGGCCAGCTTCAAATGCTGCAACACCAGCAATTGCAACATCCCCGGCAGGCTGCGCATCGCCAACACCATCAAGCCGGCCAGCAACACCGCCAACACCAGCGATTTCAGCGTCACCACGCTGACATCGGCGCCGACCCCGCCGGTTTTGGCGACTTCCCAGACCACCACTTGGTCGAGCATGTGCAAGGCCGGCACCAAATCCGCCCAGACCCAGCCCAGCATCAGCACAAACGCCGCCCCCGACAGCAATTGCAGCAGCGTCTTCGATTGCAGGCTGATGGTTTGAATTTCGACGAACTGCTGGCGCTGGGCCTTCTGCTGGCTGGTCTCGTCGATGCCGTCCTCCTCACTGCTGGCGCGGCGCTCGGCGCGGATTTCCACGGCGTGGGCATAGGCCATGCGGTGTTCCTCCAACAGCAGCCAGCGTTCCAAAATCTGATAGCCGATGGCGATGACGAATGTCCAGCCCAAGGTTTTCAGCAAGGTGCCCTGCAACACAAAGGCGCCTAGATGAAAGCCGAACAACTCCATGCCGGCAAAATACAACTCGCCCAGCATGAACACCTGGCCGAGCAGGCGCGGCGATTCGCTGACATGCCAGAGCGGCCCGCGCTCGCCCTCCAGCGTGGCGACCCAGGCGCGGGTCAGCCGCCGCAGAATGAACGCCGCCCACAGGCAGAACACTAAAAACGGCAGACGCCCAAATTCATAGCGCTGCTGCAAATTCGCCTCGACTTCGACGACATAGACATAGGTCGGCAGCGCCGCCAACAGCCAGCGGTAACGCAGTTCGCGTTGCAACGCCGCCAACACCCCCGCAGGCCAGCGCAACTGGCCTTGCAAAAAGCCGCCGGGCTGGGTCAACTGGCAGGCAAAGCCCAGACACACACTGCCCAAGGCCAGCCCCAGCAAGCCATCGCCCAACAGCCGGTTCCAGACGTCCTCGCTGTGGCTGCGGACGATAATTTTCCGCAGCGCCAGCAGCAGCAAGGGCGTGGGCAACGCCTGCAAAAACTCAAAAGCCAGCATCAACAGCGTGTTGCGGAACAGGTCTTCCCGCACATTGCCGACCGCCGCGTTGGCCTGCGCCTGCCAAGTGCGGAAGCGCGGGCGCAGATAGCCGCGCAGCAACAGCCGCAGCAGCCCATAGCCCAAGCCCCAGCCGATCAGCGCGGTGCGGCGCTCCCACAGCCGCGCCGACAGGCCGCGCCACACCTCCGCCGAAGTCAGCCAATCCACGCCCGCGCTCAAATCGGCCAGCGACACCAGGCCGATAGGCCGGTTGGTCGCCGTCCACAGCAGGTTTTCCATCAGCAGCTTGCTGAATTGCGCCGCTTGGTCGTTGAACTGGTTTTGATCGTTCAGCAGCAGGCTCAGGCTTTTCAAAGCTTGCTGGTTGCGCTCCAACAGCTTGCCGATCAAATCCAGCCGCAGATCCAGCAGCGAGTTCAGCCTTTCGCGGGTGTCCTGGTTGACGATGGACAGTTGCGACTGCGGAAAGCGGGCGACCACCGTCTGCACAAACAGCGCCCGCTCCTGCGCCTCGGTTTTGCTGCGCTCATAGTTCAGCGACTGGATTTGCGCCTGTTGGATCTCGATGATGGTCGCGTCAGTGCTTTCCTTGCCCAGCGACTTCAACTGGATCAAGGTCTGCCGCATCAACTCGCCGGTTTCTGCCGTCTCGCCGCCCAAGTCCAACTGTTGTTTCAGCAGGGCGTAACGCTGCTCCAGCAATTTGCTCAACTGCCCCAGCGCCGCGCGCTTATCGGCAATCTCCTGGCTGGTTTCGGCATACTCGGCCAACTGGTTGCCCAGCGCGACATTGTCCTCGGCCAGCCACGCCAAAGCCGGGTCTTCGCCGCCGTTGGCCAGCAGTTTCTTCGACTTGTCCAAAATGTCGGCGGACTCCGCCTGCCGCATGATCTGTAGCTGCGATTGCAGCTTGTCTTGCGCCAGCCCCAGGTTTTTCAGCTTCTGCGCCAGCCACGCCTTTTTCACCCCGGCCATTTCCAACTGGTTGGGGATGCCCAACAACTCGACTTCCAAGGCTTGGATCTGCGCCGTCTTGGCGTCGAGGGCGACACGCTTTTTCAGCAGCAGCGCGTTTGCCAACTCCGGCTCCAGCGCCACCGTCGGCGTCTTGCTGTCCTTGCTGGCCTGCTCCAACTCCTTTTTCGCCGCCGACAATTCCGCCTGCGCCGGCAGCAGCCGCGCCTGCAACTGCGCCAGCTTGTTTTGCGTGTCCTCCAACTGGTTTTGCAGCGTCAGCTTCTCCGCCATCCAAGCCTCCTGCAAACGCTCCAAATCATGCAGCGGTTTGCCGGCGAAATCCGCTTCCGGCTGCACGGCGCTGATCTCCTGCAAAGACTGCTTCAACTCGGCCAGACGCGCCGCATGCTCCTTCAATTGCTGGCCTAAGTTTTTCGCCTTGTCGATAAAGCCGGCCTGCTCCTGCTGGATAGACAGGATTTGCTGGGTAATCTCCTTAAGCTGCTTGTTGACCGGCGTCGCCTCCAGTTTTTCCAACTGCTCGATTTTCTGCTCGCTGCGGCGGATGTCCTGTGCCAGATCCGCGTGTGCGTAGGGTGCGGACAGCGCAATGCCTAAGCACAGCGACAGCAGCAAGGGCAGGGGAGGGAATGATCGTTTCATGGCGGCGTCGGGGGGTGTGAAGGTCAGGGTAGGCCGGCATTCTTCCATTATTCCCCGCGCCGCAACAGGGGGCTTCATGAAGATTGCCGCCTGCCGCACAAACTGGCTACACTCAAGGCCGCCAAGGAAGCGCTGATTTTAAGTCCCCTCGCCCGGCGGGGAGAGGGTTAGGGTGAGGGGCAAACGATTGGATTTTTTTAAGCCCCCGCAAATCAATGACACAGAAACCCCAGGCCATCCCCCATGAAAACCGACAGCCTGTTTTACCGCCTGCTGCAAGCCCAACCCACGCTGGCCTTTGAACTGGCCGGGCTGGCCGTGCCGGCGGCGGGGCGTTACGGCTTCATTTCCCAAGAAGTCAAACAAACCGCCTTCCGCATCGACGGGCTGGCCGAACCGCCCGCCGACTGCCCCGAAGCCCCGCGTGGCTATGTCGAAGTGCAGTTCCAGCGCGACGACGACTTCTACCTGCGCTTTTTCTCCGAAATCCTGCTGCACCTGCGCCAATATCAAACCGCCCACCCGTGGCAGGCCGTGGTGATCTATCCCAGCGCGGCGGTCGAACGCCAAACCGAGGCGGCCGCGCCGCTGTTGACCCTGCCCAACCTGCACCGGGTTTACCTGGACGAACTGCCGCTGCTCGACAGCGCCAACCCCACGCTGTGGCTGGTCGCGCTGATCGTCGCCGAGACCGCAACCATCGCCCCCATCGTCCACAAACTCCAAGCCCACCACGCCGCCCAGCCTGCCAGTCCCATCGACTGGCTGGATTTGCTGGAAACCGTGCTGGTCTATAAACTGCCCAAACTCACCCGCGAGGAGATTCTCAACATGTTCAACTTCACCGATATCGGCTTGAAAGAAACCCGGTTTTATCAAGATGTGTTTGCGGAAGGCCGCGTCGAAGGCATGCAAGAAGGCCACGTCAAAGGCCGCGTCGAAGGCGAAGCCGCCGTGCTGCTGCGCCAGTTGGAGCGCAAATTCCGCCCATTGCCCGAATCCGCCCGCCAGCGCATCGCCAGTGCCGACGCCGAAACCCTGCTGCTCTGGGCCGAGCGCGTCCTCGACGCCGGCAGCTTGGAGGATATTTGGGGGCATTGATGGGCAAGACTGCCCAGTCAACGTAGCACC
>JBJSYU010000625.1:0-9925 GCA_046089945.1 Candidatus Methylumidiphilus sp. | reverse complement strand
GCCGCCCAGCCGTACACGCCCTCGTACCAGCGCACCCAAAAGTAGAACACCGTGTAGATGGCGAAGGCGAACGCCAGCCATTTCACGTCGAGCAGCGGCTTGTCTTTCGCGACAACGCCACCAATTGTTGTTGCAGCCATGGTGATACCTCAATTTTTTGTGTGCCAAGCAATGGTTTTCGCCAAAGCGAACCACTGCGTCTTTTTCATTGACCTAAGTTCGCCGGGGAATCCACGCCACCCAACGGGCAATGTGAAAGCCGAACTCTCTCAAGTGCGCGACACTTTGTCACACCCCCCCCCGCTTGTCAAGCATGAAATAGCTTTCGAGGAAATTCTGTCTTTGAGGTACGCGCCGTTTCGCCCTGTGTTGGGTCCGGTGCGGCAAAGGGTCATCGCCGGGTGTAGCGATGCTTCACGCCTTGCGGAAAATGCTCAGGGTCGCCAAAAGGCAGCAACTCCACGTGCGGCATTTGTGCGGCTGCGGGCACATAATTGGCAAATTCGCTGTTCAGCCTCACCAAGTGGGCCAGAATTGATCGTGCGACGACCGCCTCAGCGCCGCCATCGGCGTCCACGGCGGGAAGCAACTCTACGGCGACATGCAGGGTTTCCGGGCCATCCCCCTGGCGACGCACGTCCATCACAAATTTGCCGGTGACCCATCCCTTCAGTTCTGACTGCTCCAGGCCCACAACCACGTTTTCTGGGTAAACATTTGCGCCGTAAAATGAAACCGTGAAATCGGCGCGGCCAAACACCCAGACAAAAGGCAAGGGGCAGGTGACACCCCCTTCCAGGCCATAATCTTCCAGCGCAAGCACTCCCCAGTCCCTTAAGAACCCCAGCAGGTCATCATGCCCCATCAAACCACCCTGGTCGGTGATATGGTAACGGATCAGCGGAACGCCATTGTCGCCAGTCACTGCGAGTGTTGCCCCATCAATCAGCTCAAAAAAACGGCTCATCGCGTCATATTGGAGCAGTGTCGGCAGGCGCGACTCGCCAAACAGTTGGCGGGCGGCGGCGGGCGCGCTGGCCAGAAAGCGGCGAATGGCGATGCTCAACGGGGTTTCATTGCCCAGCACCCCGCCGTCCGCCGTCCCGTACAACGAAGCCGAATCCTGGCAAGGCGAAGACGACCCCACCCGCTCCATCATTAGGCTGCGCCACTCCTCGCTGAACCCTTCCCCGGCAAACACCAACTTGATGGCATAAGCACCCCAGTCCAAGCCTTGCGCCCTGCCTGTGTCAATCACATCCTTGACGAAAGGTGGATAGCCGAGGAGCACCGTTTGCTGGTAATGCGGGCTCATCTCACGCACCACGCGCAGGATCTCGTCCGGCTTGTTGCCTGGCGTCGCCACCGTCAGCGGGTAACCTTTATGGGCGAGATGCCAGCAGCAGGAGGCTGTGAAAATGCCGCCCACCCAGTTGCCGAGCGGGAAGCACACCACGGCCAGCGTGTCCCGCTCATCGGCGCGGAAACCGTGTCGAAACACCTGCTCGAAACGCAATGCCACATCCAACTCGTCCTCCATAGATCGGGGCCAAAGCGTGGAGACGCCTGTGCTGCCAGACGACACGGCCAGCCGGTCGCAGGCAGTCAACAGCCCGCCCTTGCAGCGCTGCGGCAAGGGGTAGGCGCTCATATAATTGGCTTTATCCATCAGCGGCAGCGACTGAAAGTCGGCGTAAGAATTGATCTGCCCAGGGTCTACCCCCCGATCCGACAAAAATTGCCGGTACGCGGGAACCTCTGCCACGGCGGACTTAAACGCCCGCAGGGCATTGAGCCGGGGATCGGCGGCCAGCCGTTGCCGCAGGGTGTCATCCAGCGGTGTGCGCAGGAACGCCGAAAGGCGGTTGATCACGTGATCAGGACGGTCGGTTTTCATTTGTTGTCTGACTCCTCAAAATACAGCTCACTGCCACCCAGCCCACCGCATCCAAACCGCCCTAGGGCGCTTTTTCCCAAGCACTGCTCAGCCGCTCGCGCAATTCCTTGCCCTCATGGTAAATGAACATAGCCCGCAACTGATCCGCCTCCGCCGCTTCGTAGCCGCGCGCTTCGCCTAGGCACAGCAAGGCGGTGGACCAAGCGTCAGCCCAGGTGGGATCTTCGTGCAGCACCGTGGCGGACAGCAGATTGTGGTCCACGGGCTTGCCGGTCTTAGGGTTGATGATATGGGAATAGACCCGGCCTTGTTCCTCGAAAAAATTGCGGTAGGTGCCGGATGTCATGATGGCCACGCCATTTTGCTGGGGAATGGACAAAATTTTCTGCACCTCGCGGGAAAACGGCGTCGGCTTTTCGATGGCGATCCGCCATTCCTCGCCATTGGCCTTGCGCCCCTTGACCTTCATTTCCCCGCCGATTTCCGCCATGTAATTGTGGATGCCTTGTGCCTCCAGCAATTTTGCGACACGGCCCACCGTGTAGCCTTGGGCGATGGACGACAAGTCAATGGCGACATCGGGGTCGGTTTTGCGCAGGCGAGCGTGTTCCGCGTCCAACTCGACCTTGTCCAAGCCCACATGGGCCAACACCCGGTCAATGTCGGCTTGCGCTGGCACTTTGGTTTCGTGGCGCGAGAAGCCCCACAAGTCAAAAATTGGCTTGATGGTCAGGTCGTAACACCCGCCCGATTTGGCGTGAACCACCTTGGCGATGGCTAGCAGTTCAACGATCTCCCTAGAGACAGGCAACCAGCCGGTCGTCTTTTGCCGGTTGAGGACGGATATCTCCGAATCTTCGCGGTAGTTGGAAAGCTTGGCGTCGATATCGGCGAAGAGTTCCTCCACGCTCTTGCGCAGCGCGTCCGGCTTCGCCTCCAAGCCGGCCAAGACCATCTTGATGTGGTAAGTGGTGCCTTGCGCGGCGCCAGACAATTCGGTTTCGCCTCCGCCCGGCTGGCAGGCTGAAAGAAAAAGGGCGGTGATGGTCAGGGCCGCAAGGCGGCGGCAGGTCATGATATTCATTAAAAAGGCGGCTCTCCAAACATTGACAAAGTGTTTTTGCTGCGGATGGCGCTACGGGCCATCCTGTCGGCCAAACGCGCGACATTCTAGCCCAAGTTGACGCGCCGACATCCGCTTACGCGCACCCGCCGCAGCCGCAAAGCCGGTGGGGTCGCGCAGCGGGCGGACACCTGGAGCATTCGCCCCGGCCAGAGGCGTTGCCGCCCCACGCCTGCCCGTCTACTGGTTTGCGGCGAGACGCGGTATTATTAGCCGATAAACGACGCTCATCGCGCGAGCGCTTCTGTTGCCGCGGCCCCCGCCGGCATCGCCGAACAATCGAGAACCCGAAGAGGAATCTATGCCAAATTGGAAAAGCCTGCTGACCACCGCCGCCGTGGCGCTTGTCGCCTTAATCGTGCTTGCCGTTGCGCTGGGCATCTCGCTGACCCACTTTCTGGTCGATTTCTGGTGGTTCAGCTCGCTTGAGTATGGCAGCTATTTTTGGCTGCGGGTGCTGTACCGCTACATTTTCTCAGGCGGCGTGACAATCTTCTTTTTCCTGATCTTTTTCATGAACTTCTGGGCGGCGTCGCGCTACTTGGGCGTGAACCAGGAGGCGTTTTCCGCGCTGGGCCGCGAATCGGGCAGGCGCTACCGCAGGGTGCTGGAGTTGTTCCAGACCGGCTCCATGAAGGTCTACATTCCCGTCTCGCTGATCTTGGCGTTCATCATCGCCGCGCCGTTTTACCAGCAGTGGGAAACCGCGCTGCTGTTCTTTTTTGGGCCGGACTCGGCGTTGCGCGACCCGGTGTATGGCGAAGACATCAGCTTTTACCTGTTCCGCCTGCCCATCTTTGAAATGGTGCAGATAGAAATGCTGATTGCGTTTTCCCTGTTGGTGCTGGGCATCGCCTTCCTGTACTGGTGGGAACACCAGTTGCTGCCGGACGCAAAAAGACAATGGGCGAAGGGCGCGAAGATACACCTGAGCCTGCTCCTGCTTGTGACTGCGCTGATTGTCGCCTGGGGCTTTGAGCTGGATCGGCACGACTTGCTCTACCTGAACACCCATGAGCCGGTCTTTTTCGGCCCCGGCTTTGTCGAGATGCGCTATATGTATCCGCTGATTTGGGTCTCGGTGTTTGGCCTGCTGAGCGCCACCTTGTCGGGCATTTACTGGGCGCATTCCGGCAAGGGCATGACCGCCACCTTGAGTTTTGCCGTGCTGTTCCTAGCGGCCTGGGGGCTGCGCCATGGCAGCCTGCTGCCGGGCCTGCTCGACCGCTTCCTGGTCAAGCCAAACCCGGTCAAGATTGAGCGCGAATTCATGGCCAACAACATCAAGGCCACCTTAAAAGCCTATGATTTGGAGGATATCAAAACCATCCCGCTCACCGCGACGACTGGGCCGGGCATGATCGAGCCGGACATGCGCAAGCATTTGCACAATATTCCGATCTGGGATCCCGAATACCTTGACGACGTCTATCAACAGTTGCAAGGCATCAGGCCGTATTACAACTTCACCGACGTGGATGTCGGCCGCTATCAGATCAACGGCGTGACCGAGCAAGTCAACTTGGCGGCGCGGGAAATCAACATCGACAAACTGCCGACCGAAGCGCAAAACTGGGAGAACACGCATTTGCGCTACACTCACGGCTACGGTGCCGTCATCACGCCGGCCGCGCAAAACGGCCAAACGCCGATGCAGTGGTTTCTGCGCGACTTGAACCTGCAATCTGACGTGGGATTCAAGATCGAAAAGCCCGACATCTACTTCGGCACCGAAAACCTCAATTACGTCATCGTGCCGAACAAGCTGCGCATACCCGACATCTCGACTTTTGACGACATGGGATCGAGCCAAAGCTATTCCGGCAAAGACGGGGTGCCGATTTCCTCACTGTTCCGCAAGTTTTTGCTGGCCTTATACTTCAAGGACGAAAGCTTGTTCTTTTCAGTGAATATCGGCGGCGACAGCAAAGCCCTGCTGCGGCGCAACATTGTCGAACGCATCAAAACCCTGACGCCGTTCCTTGCCTTGGATCATGACCCTTACATTGTCGTGACGCCGAAGCGCATTTTCTGGGTGCAAGACGCCTACACCACGTCGAGCTGGTATCCGGTTTCCCGCAATTACCAGTTTGCCTTTGCCGCCGCCAACAAGGAAAGCGAAAATAAGGAATTCAACTACATCCGCAATTCCGTCAAGATCGTCGTTGACGCTTTTGACGGCAGCGTGGATTACTATGTGGCCGACGACAAGGATGCCATCATTCAGGGGTATCAGAAAGCCTATCCCGGACTATTCAAAAGCATCACCAGCATGCCGCCCCTGCTGCGCGAGCAATTGCGCTATCCGCAAGATATTCTACAGGTGCAGATGGCGATTTACGCGAAATACCATCAAACCGATCCCGCCCTGTTTTACCAGCAGTCGGAGACTTGGGATTTCGCCAAAGTGGGAGGCAACCCGGTCAAGCCCTATTATCTGACCACCTTGCTGGATGGCGCGGAAGAAGTGCAGCCTTTTGTCTTGCTGAACCCCATGACCCCGGTCGGACGCAACAACCTCAGTGTGCTGGTGGTCGCCGGCGCACACCGGGCCGACGCTGCTGGCATGCCTTACGAAAAGGAAGTCGTGGTGTATAAATTCAGCCGTGACGTGCAGGTGGACGGCCCCTCGCAAGTCAGCGCGCTGATCGATCAAGATCCGGAGATAGCCCGCTTGTTCTCGCTGTGGGATCAAAAAGGCTCCCATGTGCAGCGCGGCCGCATCATTGTGCTGCCAATTGGCAAATCAATACTGTATGTGCAGCCGGTTTACATCGTTTCGACCGCAAGCATCAAAATCCCCGAGCTGGCCCGCATTATCCTATCCATGGGCAATGTCGTCGTGATGGAGACCAATTTGGAGAGCGCCTGGAATAAACTGGAAGCCAAGCTCCGCGAAAGCAGCAGCCAATTGCCCTCCGGCACCGACAAGCCGCCTGCGGGCATGCCCGCAGCCATCCCAGCCGACAGCGCATTGTAAGCCGCACTGGCTGCGCAGGGCGGAAACGCCATGGACGGCCAATCGCGTCGGGCGCTGCCTAACTTAAGGGGAAGGTGGCGTTTCGCTGCCTGCGGGAGGGAGGGCAATCGGGCCGACGGGCGCATCCAGCTGGACGCCCTCAGGGGAAGGCGGGGAAACGCCCTCCTCCACCGGTGCCATCAAATCCAGCTTGTCGGCCATGGTCGAACCTGTGTCAATGGTGAGGGCGCTTTTGTCTTCCAGGGTCAGCTTGTGGCCCGCCTTGGCGAAATAGATTTTCAAACTGCCCTTAAGCGCGCGCGGGCCTGAAATCAAGTAGCGTTTCTTGGCGGCATAGTCGAACAGCGCGGAGTCCATGTCTTCGCCCACTGTGACGGCGTAAGGCTCGGCAATGGCGTCATCATGGCTGTTCTGCGAAAAAAAGGACGCCAACGCAAGCTTGTCGCCTGAGGGAACACCCACCCCGTCGGAGGCGCTAAAAAACCCCTGAAGCTTCGCCCTAGCCATGACCTTCCCATTCAAGCCCGACGGGAAATTGTGTTCAAACTGTATCAAAACGTCCTTTTTGGTCGGTTCCAGGGCAATAAAGGTTGCGTTCAATATTGCAATCGAATTTATCTTGTTGCTGCTATAGCAAACCCGCGCGGTTTTCCCTGCCTCGCTGGCCTCCACCTTTACGCTGGGGTAATCACCGGCAATCTCTACACAACTGGCGCCAATCGACGGCGTCTCCAGGCGGATTCCCTGAATTTCCACCACCAAGGCGGAAACCGGCACAGGCGCAAATAGAAGCCATAGCAAACATACTGACAGCAAGGGTTGGGGCCGTGACATGAATATCCTCAAAAGTAAAAGTAAAGCGGGCTAAGTTTTGCCAGTCCCACGATATTGGTGACCATGTGGCGGGTGGCGCAATGCGTCAAAGCATATCCAAGCCTGACCGGAATGTCTTCTTTACATCGGACGCTTAAGCCCTGTGCGCGGGCGTCCACAATTTTTTACCACTGACCCGGCTCGACACAAACAATGAATCGAACTGACGTAATCATCATCGGCGGGGGCGTTTCCGGACTCATGTGCGCGCGCGAACTCGCCACATCCGGGGCCACCGTGGCAGTCCTCGAAAGGCAGGCGCTGGCACGGGAATCGTCATGGGCCGGCGGCGGCATACTCTCGCCGCTCAGCCCCTGGCGCGTCCCCAAAGCGGTCACGGCGCTGTGCCGCTGGAGCCAAGCGGCCTATCCGCAATTCGCGGCGGAACTCCAGCGAGACACCGGCATCGACCCGGAATGGCTGCCCAGCGGCCTGCTGTTCAACGCCTGCGAAGATTTGGATCTAGCCCTGCGCTGGGCGCAGGCTGAAGGCAGGCCCTGCCAGCAATTGCCGGCGTCCGGCGTGGCAAGCCTGGCGCCCAAAATCCAAGCCAGCGGCCAATCGCTGTTGTTGCCGGACGTGGGCCAAGTGCGCAACCCTAGGTTATTGCGGGCATTGCGGCAAGACTTGGCCCGGCGCGGGGTGAAGCTGCTGGAACACCACGCCATCGAGGGCGTTATTGTAAAGCATGGCGTGGCTGGCGGCGTCGTCTGTCGGCAAGAGACCCTCCGCGCCGACACCTATGTGCTCGCCGCCGGCGCATGGTCGGGGCTTTTGGCGGCAGGCGCCGGGCTGGCGCCGCCGCCGGTGGCCCCAGTCAAAGGCGAGATGATCGTGTTCGACGCGCCGCCGGGCTTGCTTGAGCCTATCGTGCTAAGCCAAGGGCGCTATCTGATTCCGCGCAAAGACGGACGGATTTTGGCCGGCAGCACCGTCGAAAACGCGCAGTTCAACAAAAGCGCCACAGACGCGGCCCGCGAAACCCTGCGCAGCTTCGCCTGCGGCCTGCTGCCCGCGCTGGGCCTGTGCCGGATTGAAAAGCACTGGGCCGGCCTGCGCCCCGGCTCGCCGGAAGGCATACCCGCCATCGGGCCGCACCCCGAAGCCGGCAACCTGTACCTCAACTGTGGCCATTACCGCAACGGCTTTGTGATGGCCCCAGCCTCCGCCCGACTGCTCGCCGACCACATCCTGCACCGCCCGCCCATCGTCGATCCCACCCCCTACCTGCCCAGCGCGTAAGCGAATGAGGCAAAAAACTTGCGGCCTAGCGCCAAAGCTTACTATAATGCCGGGCCTGATGCCGATGTAGCTCAGTCGGTAGAGCAGCACATTCGTAATGTGCGGGTCGTGTGTTCGATTCACATCATCGGCTCCAAACAAATCAAAGCCTTGCCGTCGAAAGGCGGCAAGGCTTTTTTTAGTGGTGCTACGCCAGGGCTACGCATTTTCAAACAAACAAGCTACTTCGCGCCGGTCACGGGCCTAAAAAAACCGCCCGAAGGCGGTCTTGACGGTGCTGGTCGGCCACGCTTGGCGATCACCGCCGCTCAAATAAAAATCACGCCGCCCCTGGGTAAAGATACCGCTGGAACCCCGTGAACACCCTGCCAATTTCCTTGGGGTCGCCAAGGTCGGCAGCCGCGTCGGCAAGGGAGTTGTGATATTTCAACCGCAGCAGCGGCGTCAACTTGGCTTGGTCGAGTTCTTCCACGCCCACGCTGACATAGTGCGACAACACAAAATCCAGAAAAACCTGCTGCTTGTCGTTGAAGCGCGTGCTGATGGCGGCCTTGGCCTTGTCCGCCCTTTCCTCGCGGCTAATCGGCGTCAAGGCATAGGCCACATGCGCTAACACGTCGAACAGGTCGCTTTTCTCCGCGTCGATGATTTTCTGCATTTCGGCCAGTTGATCTTTGCCGAAGCCTTTTTCGGCGAGTCCCTCCAGCAGCTTCTTGCGCGTGTCGGGTGCGCTCCACAAGGCGCGAAGTTCGTCTTCATCCTTGAAGAATTCGGGCAGCTTGCCGAACAAAGCTTCCATGAACTGATGCGCCGACATCGGGGTGCCGTCCGGGTGCCAGAAGCTCGTCGCCATCATGTGCTGAATGCTGCGCGCCTTGCCGTCGGCCAGCTTGACCTTGATCTTCTGCCGCTTGGGGTATTCCGCCGCGGGTTCTTGCACCTCGGCAGGTGGATGCGGCGCGGGAATTGGCCGGGCTTTCTTCGGTTCCGGCTCCAATGGCTCGCCGTCCCACGCCGGGTCGCTGAAATGCTGGTGCGCCCTCACAAAGTCATAGAGGGTGAAATAATCTTTGCCGTCATAGAGCCGGGTGCCGCGCCCGATGATCTGCTTGAACTCGATCATCGTCGTGACGGGCCGCAGCAGCACAATATTGCGCACGTTGCGGGCGTCCACGCCGGTCGAGAGTTTCTGCGAAGTGGTCAGAATGGTCGGGACGGCCTTCTCGTTGTCCTGGAAATCCCGCAAGTGTTGCTCGCCCAGCGCCCCGTCGTCGGCCGTCACCCGCTGGCAGTAATTCGGATCTTTGCTCGCCTTCATCTGGTTGATGAGGTCGCGCACCGCCAGCGCGTGGTCTTGGGTGGCGCAGAAGACCAGCGTCTTCTCTCGCGGGTCGATCTGCGACAGGAAAATCTCCACCCGCTTCTGCTCCCGCGCCTTGATCTCGATGATCTTATTGAAGTCGGCTTCCCCGTACCGCTTGCCCGCCTCGATCTCGCCTTCGACCACCGTGTCGTCAGGCGTGTAAACGTAATCGTCCAGGGTCGTGGCAATCTGCCTCACCCGGAACGGCGTCAAAAAACCGTCGTTGATGCCATCCTTGAGCGAGTAGACAAACACCGGCTCGCCGAAATAGGCATACGTGTCCACGTTGTCCTTGCGCTTGGGCGTGGCGGTCAAGCCAAGCTGCACGGCGGGAGCGAAATAGTCGAGAATGCCGCGCCAGTTGCTCTCGTCGTTGGCACCGCCCCGGTGGCACTCATCGATGACGATGAAGTCGAAAAAGTCCGGCGGATACTCGCCAAAGTAAGG
>JBJSYU010000624.1:0-2638 GCA_046089945.1 Candidatus Methylumidiphilus sp. | reverse complement strand
CAAGCCCTCAAACATAAAAATGCATCTGGAAATATGTGCAAGATAAATCTTGCACTCCAATGCCGGCCAGCATCGCAGGCAACGATAAAAACAATCCCATCGGCATACAATAAAGCCCTTAAACCCAACCCGCCGACCCCGCGAGGAACCCCATGCGCCCTTTGTTGCTATTTTCCCTGTTTTTACTGATGGCCGGTTGCGCCACATTGACCGGCTACCACCTCGACCACCGTTTCGGCGCTGCCGACCCCGCCCGTTTCGACCAACCCCTATCCAACAAAACCGCCAAGCTCGACTATGCCCGCGACGTGAAACCCATCACCGACAGCCGTTGCGCGGTTTGCCACGGCTGCTTCGACGCGCCTTGCCAATTGCAGATGGGCAGTTACGACGGCATCACCCGTGGCGGCAACAAGACCAAAGTCTACGATAGCCTCAGACTGTTTGCGGCCGAACCGAGCCGGCTGTTCATCGACGCCCACAACGACGCCGAATGGCGGCAGAAGGGCTTCCATCCGGTGCTGAACGAGCGCGAAGCCGACCCGGAGGCCAATCTGGAAGCCAGCGTCATGGCGAAGATGCTCAAGCTGAAAAGCCAGCACCATTACACCGCCGGCCAGCCCTTGCCCGACGCCCGTTTCGATTTCTCGCTAGACCGCGCCCAGCAATGCCCGTCAATCGAGGAGTTTGACCCATTTGCCGAAGAACACCCGGAATGGGGCATGCCTTATGGCCTGCCGGGTTTGAGCCAAAAAGACCAGCAAACCCTGCTCGACTGGATTGAAGCCGGTGCCCCCGCCGCCGCGCCCAAACCCTTGGCCCCGGCTTATGCCGAGCGCGTCGCGCAGTGGGAAAGCTTTCTGAATAGCCGGCCGCTGAAAAACCAATTGATGGCGCGGTATATCTTCGAGCATTGGTTTTTGGCGCATCTGTATTTCGACGATCTGAAAGAGCGGGTGTTTTTTGATTTGGTGCGCTCGAAAACCCCGCCCGGCCAGCCGATTCAACTCATTGCCAGCCGCCGCCCGTTTGACGATCCCGGCGTGGCGAAAGTGTATTATCGGCTGCGCCCAGTGCAGGCGACATTAGTGGCAAAAACCCATATGCCATACCCCTTGAACGCCGCCCGCATGGCGCGGCTGAAAACCTGGTTCATCGATGATCCCTACACCGTCGGCGAATTGCCGTCTTACGATCCGAAAATCGCCGCCAATCCGTTTGTCGCGTTTCAGGAATTGCCGGTGCGCGCGCGTTACCGGCTGATGCTGGACGAGGCGCAATTCACCGTCATGGGTTTCATCAAGGGGCCGGTGTGCCGGGGACAGGTGGCGCTGAATGTCATCACCGACTATTTCTGGCTGGGGTTTGCCGACCCGGACGACGAAAACACCGAAACTCAAGAATTCTTGGCCAAAGAATTGCAGGAAGTCCGTCTGCCCACCGACCAAACCAGCGACGCCAGCCTACTCAACTGGCGGCAGTATTCGCTGCAACAAACCCAGTATCTGCGGGCCAAAAGCGCGTTTTTAAACCAAACTTTGGCGGGCAACAACCGGCCGACGTTTAAGCTGTTGTGGCGCGGCGATGGCCGCAACCCGAATGCCGCGCTGACGGTGTTTCGCCATTTCGACAGCGCGACGGTCGTGCAAGGGTTTATCGGCGAGCAGCCGCAAACCGCGCTGATTATGGGATACCCTTTGCTAGAACGCATGCATTATCTGCTGGTGGCCGGGTTTGATGTGTATGGCAACACCGCCCATCAATTGCAAGCGCGGCTTTACATGGACTTTTTGCGCATGGAAGGCGAATTGGCCGTGTTGACGTTTCTGCCTAAAGACGGGCGCAATGCGGTGCGCGATAACTGGTATCGCAATGCCCCGGAAGACGTGAAAGCGTATTTGAATGGCAACAAAGGCTATTTCTATCAAGACAGCGGCTTGACTTACACCAGCGCTGACCCGTGGCCGGAGTTTGCCCGGCAATGGAAAGCGTATATGCAGCCGGTGTTAAATCCGCGTTATGAATTGTCCAGCAGCACCTTGGCGAAGCAGCATTTGCAGGGTATCAAGCAATTGGCGGCGCTGACCGGCCCGGCTATTGCCAATCTGCCGGAGGCGAGTTTTTTGACGGTCGCCGACGACAAAGGCGCAGAGCATCATTTCACGCTGCTGCGCAACAGCGCCCACAGCAATATCGCGCAGATGTTCAAAGAGGAAAACCGCCGTTTGCCGGCCGAGGATACCTTGACCGTGGTGCCGGGTTTTTTGGGGGCGTATCCGAATGCGTTTTACCGCGTGACGGCGGCGGAATTGCCGCAGTTTGTCGAAATGGCCGGGGATATGCAAAGCGAAGCGGATTATGCCCGGCTGGCCGAACGTTTCGCCATCCGCCGCACCGACGAGCGTTTCTGGCAGCATAGCGATACCTTGCATGCCGCTTACCGCAAAACCGAGCCGGTGGAAGCGGCTTTGTTTGATTATAACCGGTTGGAGAACCGCTGAAAGATGCCGAATAAACCTCCGTCATTCCGGCCGGGAGCCGGAATGACGGGGATTCTTTCTGGCTTTGTCGTGGCGTCCAAAGCTTGCTTTGTGTCATGGAGTTCAAAGCTTGCTTTGTGTCTTGGAGTCCAAAGCTT
>JBJSYU010000623.1:0-5099 GCA_046089945.1 Candidatus Methylumidiphilus sp. | reverse complement strand
GCGCTCCTTTTTTGGCCGGCAGGATGCCGGCGCTACGTTTGGCGGCGGCTTGCCGCCGCCATGCCGACGACTAGGGTTGCGATCCACACCAGCCGGCTTTGGTAGCGGTCGTGCGGGTTGGACAGCGCCCCGCAGATGAAGGCGTTGCCGAGCAGCGCCAGCGCCACAAACAAGGCCAGCCCGGCGAGATCATGTCGGCCATTGCGCCAGCCCCAAGCCACGACCAGCGGCAATCCCAGCATCGACAGATAGGCGACCGGCACATGCGCGCTGTTCAAGGCGTCGAATAGCGGCTGGGCGATCTGCTGATGTTGTTGGCGGGCGGCGCGGTAGTTTTCAGCCGCTTGCGGCAGCAATTGGGTGAACACGCGCTCGGCGTCGGGCTGGTATTCGTCCAGGCCGTCGCCGGTCGCCACCTTCGCCAGTTGTTGCGCGGCGGCGCGCAGCGCAGTCCAGGCCAGTTCAGCGGGATAGGCTTGCAGGCAGGCTTTATTCAAATAGCCGAGTTCGGCGTCGGCCCGGCCCCAGCCGCCGAGCGCATGGAACGGCGAAGCGTTGCCCCAGAGAAAATCGTCGGCGCTGTGCGGCAGGCGGTCTTGCAGGTCGCAAAGCTGGATGCCGGGGGCGGGGCAGTGTTCGGCCAGCCAGCGTTGGGCGATGCCGTCTTGCACCAGCCGCCCAAACACAAACGCCGGCCCGCCCGGCGTGTAGCCTGCTTTTCCCACCAACGCCAGATGCAACAAGGGCATCAACAGCAAGCTGGCGGCGACCACCAGCGCCGGCGGCGCGAGAGTCGCCGACAGCCGCCCGCCGCGCTGCGCAAGTCCTTCGACAGGCTCAGGACGAACGGCGGGCGTCCGCCACCGCGCCAACGCGGTGACAGCCAGCAAGCCCAGCGCCAAGGCCATGCACGACATATGCGACAGCAAGCCCAGCAGCGCCACGAACCCTAAGCCGGCGCATTCGCCCCATGACAACGCCTGCCAGCGGAAACCCAGCAGCCACAAGGCCAGCACCAGCAGCGCCGCCAGCCCATCCGGCATCAATTGGCTGGCGTACCAGGAAATCCCGGTGAACAGGCTTAAGCCCAAGCCCGCCAGCGCCGTGGCCGCAGGGCCGGCCGGCAGGCCGTGGCAGCGCAGCAGCAGCCGCACGGCCCACAGCGTCAGCAGCGCTTGCGCCAGCACCGGCCCCCAAAACCATTGCCAGCCGCCGGAAAACGCCCAGAGGAACAGGCCGTAAAACAGCGAACGCCCCGGCGCCAGCGACAGATCCATGGCGCGGACGATGTAGCCGCCCGTGTCAAAAAACACCAGCGCGAAGCCATTCCACAGCGCCGGGGCGAGCAAGGCGGCTAGGCCGACGCTGATGGCCGCTGCCCAGGCGATGGCGGTTTTCATTGCGGGCCTGTGGGCTGCGGCACCCAGTAGGCGCGCGGGAACGGCCACACGGAGACTTGGCGGAAGCCCGTACCCGTCCACGCGAACAGCGCCGAGGCGTGGGCGACGGCGGGGATGCCGAGCGCGGCGGTCACGGCGTCGCGGCCATAGCGGCGCAGGTCGTAGTCGATGGCGTTTTCGGCGGGGTCGAAGTTGAACGTGATGCTCACCGCCAAGCGGGCATGCGGCGGCAGGGTTTCGGCGACGGCCTGGCCGACGGCGCGGAAATGCATCGGCCACGGCTTGGCCCGCGCCGACAGCCGGCCGGGGCCTGTGATGAGCAGCGCCAAGGGCAGCAGCGCGGCAAGGCCCAGCAGCGCCGGCCGTGACTGGCGCAAGGCCGGGGCCGGCCAAGGCAGGCGGCGCAGCCACAGCAGCGCCGCCGCCACCGCCAGCATGCCGGCGTGTGGCGTGTAGCGCCAATAGTCGGCGGCGTTGCCGGCCTCCTCGGCGGTCATCACGCCCAGATACACCACGATCAGGAAAGCGTTGTAGCCCGTCCACACGCAGGCGGTCGCCACTGCCAGCACGGCGTCCGGGTGCCGCGGCCGGCGCAAACTGGCAAGGCCGGCCAGCGTCACCGCCCACATCAGCAGGTGGAAGCCGGGATTGCGCGCCCATTCTTGGCCCAAGGACTGCGCCATCGCCGGGATGGCGCTCCAATTCCAGTGGGCGAGCGGCTGGAAGGCCAATTCGCCGCCCGGCAGATTGTGTTTGAGGTAGTGCCGCCAAACCAGATACACCGCCGCCGCCGGCAGCGCGATGGCCGGCAGCAGCCGGGGCCACGGCGTCCCGCGCAGCCGCCCGCCGCGCCACGCCGCCAGCGACAGGCCCAGCCCCAGCAAGGCCAGCAACACCAGATTGGCCTGTTTGAGGTTGACCAGCGCGGCGGCGGCGAGGCCGAAGCGCCACGCCAAGGGCCGGGCGTCGGCGTTTTCGGCTAGGCGCTGCAACAGCGCGGTGCCGAGCAGGCCGAGGACGCCGACGGCGGCAATCGTCGCCGTGTCGGCATAGGCCGAAAACAGCACATTGCGCGGCAGTTCGGGGAAAAATAGGAAAAACGCGGCGATGGCGGCGGCGGTGGTCGCCCAGCGCGAGGCCGTGCCGGGCTGGCCGTCGGCGGCCGGTGTTTCGGCGATGGCGGCGGCGACAGCGGCCAGCAGCACGACATTGGCGACCGCCCCGGCCGACTCCAGAAAATCGCCGGCCAGCCAAGACGCGCCCGCCACGATAAACGGCAAGATATAGGGATAGCCGAGGTGGAATGAGGGGGTGGCCGGCAAGTCCGGGCGCGGCAGGCTGTCGTGCTGGAAGACGTAAGCGGCGTTGGGTAGCCATTGCGCGAAGTCGTCCCACAGTGTCGCCGGCCCCAGCGCCGCAAACACGAGCAGCGGCGAGGCCAGCAGCAAGGCGGCGGCGAAACCGGCCCCGCCGGCCAAGCGGCGGCGGCTGGCCGACCACGCCAAGGCGGCAAGCCCGGCCGCGCCCAGCAGCCCGGCCCACAGCGACACCGGCGCCCGCGTTGCCACCGCCAGCAGGGTCAGGATATCGCCGGCCAGCCCTAGGCCGACCACGGCGTCCGCCGCCGCCAGCCGGTTTTTGTCGCCCGCGCCCACCACCGAACCCAGCGCCGTGCAGGCCAGCATCACCGCCAGCGCCGCCGCCGCGCCGACCGCATCAAACCCCATACTATTTCCCGCCATCAACGTAAACCTCTGCGCTTGCTATTGGCGGCGGCGGCGTTTTCAAGGCACAATCTATCCCTGATGCGGAGTTTGCGCCCGTGTCCCAGCGCCAATCGAGGGTGCCGGAAGTTTGCAGGCGCTGCCCGGCGCAAGAGTTTGGGTGGCAATGCCAGAGTCTGGCCCGTCATTTTTTTACCCTGTGGATTGGTCGGCGATGGATTCTTGCGCAGCGGTTTAGGGTGCGCTGTTAATTGCCCCGCATCTTATCATCCGTAGGCTGCCCAGCCAAACCAATGGGGCGCTGTCATAGGCGAATGGGCTGCGGCAATCGCTATTCTCGGCCCCTGCGCCATGCGTCTGGTAATGCCTCAAAAACTGTCGCTTGATTCCATCTTCCACAACACTGACCAACAGAAAGCAACCATGAATAATTCACCCGTGCCTGCTATTTCAGTCGTTTCTCCGTTTTATAATGAAGCCCAAGGCTTGGCCGAGTTTATTCGGCAGGTTTCTGCCGTGCTGGACTCACTCAATTTGGCCGAGGCGGGTGGCTGGGAATTCATCCTTGTGAATGACGGATCGCGTGACGAGTCGCCCGCGATTGCCATGGCGCTTGCCGCCGCAGACACGCGCATCCGCGTTGTTTCGTTCTCACGCAACTTCGGCCACGAAGCGGCTTCGACGGCCGGCTTGCGCTATGCGCGCGGCAAAGCGGTGGTGCTGATCGATGCAGATTTGCAAGACCCGCCTTCGGTTATCCCCGATATGTATGCCAAATGGCGCGAGGGGTATCAGATCGTCTATGGCGTCCGCGCCAGCCGACAGGAAGAAACCGTGCTGAAGAAAACCACTTCCTGGCTTTTTTACCGACTGATGCGGCGGCTTGCGAACATCGATATACCTAAAGACACCGGCGATTTTCGGCTGCTGGATCGGCGTGTGGTCGATGCGTTCAACGCGCTGCCGGAGCGCAACCGCTTTGTCCGCGGTCTTTTGTGCTGGACGGGTTTCAAGGCCACGGGCGTGTCGTTTCTTAGGGCGCCGCGCTTTGCCGGCAAGTCCAGCTATAACTATTTAAAGCTCATCAATCTGGCTGTTGACTCAATCACCTCATTTAGCACCGCGCCGTTGAAAATCGCCACATGGCTGGGCGCCACCGTCGCCACTGGCGCGGTGCTGTGGATACTGGTGGTTTTGTGGCAGTATTTCTTCTGGTCCGACTACCGACCCGCAGGTTTCACCTTCCTGTACATTTCCATTCTGTTGCTGGGCGGAGTGCAGATTTTCTTGATTGGCTTGGTTGGAGAATACCTTGCCAGAACATATGAGGAAGTCCAGCGACGTCCCATTTACATCGTAGACCAACTCTTTAACTTTGCCGACACGCCCGCAGTCGGCGGGCCTAATGGTGCCTTGCTCCCGCCGACAGGTGAAACAGCTTGTTAGGGCTATGGACGTATCATTGGCTGGACAGTTATCCGATGCCCAGCCGTGCTGGCGATTGCATTTTTATTGTGTGTGTTCCTGATAAGGCAATCCTTCCGGCATCTCCCGATGCCCATTAGCGCGAGGTGTTTGACATGGTTGTAAAGCGGCGTGTCGTGGCCGGTATTCTGGCGTTGAGTGCTGTGCTTGCGTTGCTGTATTGCTGGAATTTGACTCGCCTAGTGGCCGTGCCGGATGCGTTGAGCGACCGCCTGAGTTGCGTATCTTACGCGCCGTTCCATCAACCCGGACAGACGCCGTTCGACCACGATTTGTATATCAGCCTGGAGCAAATCGAGGCGGATATGACGGCCTTGGCGCAGCGCTTCGATTGTGTGCGCATTTACTCGGTGATCCAAGGCTTGCAGGAGGTGCCTAGGCTGGCCGACAGGCTGGGCATCAAGGTGTTGCTGGGGGTGTGGATCGGGCATGGCGAGGCCGAAAACGAGAAGGAGCTGGCCATCGCCATCGAGCAGGCGCGGAAATATCC
>JBJSYU010000622.1:0-6037 GCA_046089945.1 Candidatus Methylumidiphilus sp. | reverse complement strand
TAGCTTCAAAGTCGGATTAAAGTGCAGCACCGACTCCAATAAGGTCATGCGGCGGAATGGCTTGGCCATGTCATAAACCTTGCCCTGATACGTAATTTCCGGCGATTTGACGACATCGCGGGCCAGTTTGCGCAATAGCTCCTCGGTCAGATCCATCAACTCGCGGTAGTCCGCATACGCCTGATAGAACTCTAGCATAGTAAATTCGGGGTTGTGCCGCGTGGACAACCCTTCGTTGCGGAAGCTGCGGTTGATCTCAAACACCCGCTCCAAGCCGCCAACCACCAGCCGCTTCAGGTATAGCTCCGGGGCGATGCGCAGGTAAAGCTGCATGTCCAAGGCGTTGTGGTGGGTCACGAAAGGCTTGGCGCGGGCGCCGCCGGGGATGGACTGCATCATCGGCGTCTCCACCTCGACAAAGCCCTTGGCGGTCAGGAAATGCCGCACAAACGCGACTATTTCGCTGCGCAGGCGGAAAACCTGCCGCGACTCCTCGGTCATAATCAGATCGACATAGCGCTGGCGGTAGCGGATTTCCTGGTCGGTCAGGCCATGGAATTTCTCCGGCAACGGCCTCAGCGATTTCGTCAGCAGCCGCAGTTGCGCCGCCCTGACCGACAATTCGCCGGTCTTGGTTTTAAACACCACGCCTTCGACGCCGATAATATCGCCAATGTCCCAAGTTTTAAAGGCGTCATATACTCCTTCCGGCAAATTGTCTTTTTGCAGAAATATCTGGATGCGCCCGGACATGTCTTGAATTTGCGTAAAGCTGGCCTTGCCCATCAAACGCTTCGCCATCAACCGGCCGGCGATTTTCACCTGCGCCTTGCCTGCCTCCAAAGATTCCGCATCTTCTCCGCCGTATTGGCCGTGCAAATCGGCGGCAAGAGCATCGCGGCGGAAGTCGTTGGGAAAGGCAATGGCCTCTTCGCGCAGAGCGGCAAGCTTTTCGCGGCGTTGGGCGATGAGTTTGTTTTCGTCGAGTTGTTCGGACATGTATTTTATTCCAAAGATAAAGTGTTTTAATATTTATCCAAAAGTTCAGCTATTTTTTCTTTGATCCCATTAGTTTTTTCTTGCATTTCTTTTGTTTTTCCCGCCAATAAAATATACATCAGATCACCGCGCCGAAAAGTTGCTGATAATTGCTGCAAGGATATTTCTTCTGTACCATACAATTCCCTTAGAGCAAGATTAACATCCGCTACTGCTGAAACAAAATATGTTTCTCCTTTTTGCTCTATTAACTTTTGAGCCTCAGAAAAATTGCGATGATCTAGGCCATCAGGATTCCGCACAGATAAGTCTTTTATCAAATAAAATCCCATTAACAAGGCAATAAAAGAGGAAGCATAGCGGACAAACATGGGATCGGTTTCTGCTGGGCGGCGGCGATGGTTTTCAGCGATACGATACAGTAGAACAGCAATAATGACTTGTGCGCCATTTAGTGTGGAGGTGAAGATTTTGCCATATAACTTGCCGAAATGTTCACGAGTCAAAAACTTGGCTTGATGCGGAGCCAAGCGCCAAACCGCTAAAACAGCTTCTGCCGCCGATCCCGATGTGATGTCGGTAGACCGTGTTGTTCCATCGACACGCTTACGCCGGTAATTAAATCCGAGTGCATGAATACTAATTTCCAGGCGCTGTTGTAGTTCATCGTTGGAACGCAAATCCTTTAAATCGACGGGATTTTGGCTGTTAGTGGCTTGGGTAATTTGCAAAGCAACGTCATCCTTGTCTTTTGGTAGTTTGTAAATCCTTACCATGACACTGGCTTCTGTGGGTACTCTCTGATGGTTAGCCCGCATTTCTTCGAGCGTTTTAAAAATAGTCATACACGTTTGACCGCCATTGACAATTTGCAAATTTTCAACTCTGACTTGATAATCGCTGCTTTGCAAGCCGTTATAGTCAAAGTTGTTACAAACTAGAGTTAGACCATTATTGAAAAAATAAAAATTCTCGGGATTTTCTGAGTGCAGCGTGTTGCGTATCCCCTCATTGACACGATTACCCTGCAACCCCAAATAACGTCGGATATTACGTTCTAACAACCTTTCACCGTGTCTTTTCATCAAATCGGCGATTTCAGTAATGGGAGCTCGGCCTATACAGACCCGGCTAAAATTCATGTCTTCAATGACGGCCTTGCCAATAAGACGCAAGGTTTCATCCACAGGTTTGATACGCTGCAGAATGCCAAGAAGCACGTCATGGTTGACATATTCCCATGTTACTTGCTCTCCGAATCCAGCGCGAGTTATTACCTCCTCTGTGGCTTGGTTCCATTTCAGCCCATTATTGCAGGCAATGGCACGGACGCGAGGGATAAATCCATCGCGGATCATCGAACGCGCCGCCTCGACTTTGATTTTTAGACGCTCGTTGACACTTTCCAATTCAGCATAAGGATCAAATAAATAGCGAATTGCGTTGACCAACGCATTGATACCATCTTCAGGAAATCCGGCGTTGCCATCGAGATTGCTTTTGTATTTGGCTTGGAACAAAGTCACTGTAAATTCGCCGTCCATTTCCTCCGTCATGTGCATAGCATCAATACCAAAATCTCCACCTCCCTCGGTAAGACAATCAAACGATTCCTCCATGTCAAGGTCAAGCATAGTCTTGACGCATAGATAAAGAAAAGCCAAAGATTTCAATCTGCCCGTGTCTTTAATCTTTAATTCAGCTTCGGCCTGTTCGCGGATTTCATCTTGAATCCCTGCCAAGCGTTGGTCGATAATGGATGCGTTAATATTCATAACCACCTCAGTAATGGAAAAGCATGAAACGCAAAGCAAACTTCGCGATTCAAACCATCAAAGCCCACTCTTCAAACTCGCCTCAATAAACATATCCAAATCCCCGTCCAACACCGGCCCTGGGTTGCTGGTTTCGACATTGGTGCGCAGGTCTTTGATGCGCGACTGGTCGAGGACGTAGGAGCGGATTTGGCTGCCCCAGCCGACATCGGACTTGGTCGCCTCCAACGCCTGCTGGTCGGCCATGCGCTTCATCATCTCCAATTCGTAGAGCTTGGATTTTAGCTGCTTCATCGCGGTGTCGCGGTTTTTGTGCTGCGAGCGGTCGGACTGGCACTGCACGACGATGCCGGTGGGATTGTGTGTGATGCGCACGGCGGACTCGGTGCGGTTGACGTGCTGGCCGCCGGCGCCGCTGGCGCGGTAGACGTCGGTGCGCAAGTCCGCCGGGTTGATTTCGATGTCCACGTTGTCGTCCACTTCCGGCGACACGAACACCGAGCTGAACGAGGTGTGGCGGCGGTTGCCGGAGTCGAACGGCGATTTGCGCACCAGCCGATGCACGCCGGTTTCGGTGCGCAGCCAGCCGAAGGCGTAGTCGCCCTCGAATTTGATCGTCGCGCTTTTGATGCCGGCCACGTCGCCCGGCGAGGCTTCCATCAATTCGGTCTTGAAGCCGCGCCGCTCGCCCCAGCGCAGATACATGCGCAGCAGCATTTCCGCCCAGTCCTGCGCCTCGGTGCCGCCGGCCCCGGCCTGGATATCGAGGAAGGCATTGCTGGCGTCCATTTCGCCGGAGAACATGCGGCGGAACTCCAACCCGGCGACATCTTTCTCGAAACCGTCCAGATCCAGCGCGACAGTCTCGACGGTGTCCTCGTCGCCCTCCTCCACCGCCATCGCCAGCAATTCCTCGGCGTCGGCCAGCCCGGAGTCCATGCGCACCAGGTTGTTGACCACCATCTCCAACTGGCCGCGCTCTTTGCCTAGGGCTTGCGCCCGTTCCGGGTCGTTCCAGATTTTCGGGTCTTCCAGCTCGCGCAGGACTTCGGTCAGGCGCTCTTGCTTGGTGTCGAAGTCAAAGATACCCCCTAAGGCCGTCGAGGCGGGCCTTTAAATCCTTGATCTGGTTGTAAAGCGGGTTGAGTTCGCGCATAGCGTTTTGATTCGTCAAGTAAAAGGCGTTAAATGGTACAGTAGAACGCAGGCACGGGGAACCGCCGGGGCGGTGCGATCATGAAAAACTGGCTTTCCGCACGGGCGCAGTTGCGTTAGGCTTGGCGTTTTCTTAAAGCATTTGCCCGGCGATCTTTCCAAACGTTCGCAGCAGTGTCCACCATCAACGTAAGGCCGCAAGGGGGGCGAGAGCCATTAACAAAAATATTTCGATTGTCATCGGCGTGGTGTTTTTCATCTACGCCCTGCTTCTAGGCGGCGAAGTCTGGTTGCCGCTGTTGGAAGAGGCCGGGTTCCTGGCTTTGGAATGGGCGCATAAGCTGTTGGATGTACTGTACGAGTCGGTGTTTGGCTTCGGGCATGAGTTGGCGGCGCGGGCCTCGGCGTGGACGGGCCTGTTCCTGATTTTGGGGCTAATCGGCTGGGCGGGCTATGCCTTGCGCGTGCAGTACTTGCGATTCAAGGCCAACGGGCCGGCGTGGTGGGCAGGGCGCAAGGCCGCGCTGTCGGCCAAATGGAAGGCGCTGCCGTGGTTCCATAAGCTGGCCTATGTGGTCGGCTATTTGGGTTTGGTGCTGCTGTTGGCGGTGCTGATTTGAGCATCACCTTGCGGGTTTTCCAGCCATGATCCAATACGACCCCAAATCCTGGTGGGGGCTGATATTCAAGTTCCACAAAAGCGACACGTTCAGGCGGTTGCTGCCGGCCATGGTCACTGTCGCGCTGTACACCGAAGGCATCGCCTACGCCGACCTTGAACTCTGGCCGCACCGGCTGCATGCCACGCCGGCCTTCCATTCCTTGCTTGGCTTTGTCATTTCGCTGCTGCTGGTGTTTCGCACCAACACCGCCTATGAGCGCTGGTGGGAGGGGCGCAAGCTGTGGGGGTCGCTGACCAACGCCTCGCGCAATCTGGCCTTGAAGCTGCACGCCTGCCTGCCGGAACGGCACCATACCCGCGTCGTCTTCGCCAGCATCTTGTCCAGCTACGCCTTCACCTTAAAAGACCATCTGCGCGACATCCACCCCGGCCATCCCGGCCCGATCCGCCACGCCCCCAACGCCGTCGCCGCCCGTTTGTTCGCCGAAGTGGAAAAGCTGCGCCGCCATGGCGATATCAGCGCCGAGCATGTCATCAACATGAACGCCGAACTCACCGCGTTCACCGATATTTGCGGCGCCTGCGAGCGCATCAAAAAAACCCCGATACCCTATTCCTACAGCCTGTTCCTCAAGAAATTCGTGTTTGTCTATATCATCAGCATGCCGTTTTTGTTTGTGCCGGAATTCGGCTATTGGACGGCGCTGCTGACGACCTTCATGCTGTATGTGCTGGGCAGTTTGGAGATTATCGCCGAAGAAGTCGAAAACCCTTTCGGCACGGATGCCAATGATTTACCGACTGATGACATGGCGAAGGCGATAGCCTTGCATGTGGGGGAGATATTGGTGGGGAAATAGCCCCTTAGATCGTTCCCACGCTCCGCGTGGGAACGCAGTCGGCGACGCTCCGGCGTCGCGTCTTAGGGGGATTGCGTCGGCAGGGACACGCGCCGCAGAGCGGCTGGGGATGCATTCCCACGCGGAGCGTGGGAACGATCAAGTTAGTGTTTCCAATAATGCCAGTCGCCGACGGCTTCGATGGTTTTTTCGTCGGCTTCCAGGGGTTGCAATTGCGCCAGCGGCACGGCGAGTTTTTTCTTGCCTTGCTGGATAAACACGAACATTTCGCCGTGTTCGCATTCTTCTTCCGGGGCCATGGCCACGACTTGCGCTTCATCGCCGACTTTCAGCGGTGAAACGGCCCGCTTTTTGATGCAGCGGGCGGTAAAGGGGAAGTTTAGGGTCTCGTCCAGATAGTAATACCAACCCATGCTTTCCTCATCCTCGTCGTAACAATCGACTAGGATATCGTTGGCGATGCGTTCATCGCGTTCAGCGTCAGATGTTGCCATGGTTATAGCCTCCTCAGGCTAGGTGGATTGCACAGGGGTATTGTATACCCCAAAAAAAAATCGCGAAAAGAGCCTTTAAAGATTTTTAAGGGGTAAGGAAGCAAAGATTTAAGAGATAAGCGTCCTGGCAAG
>JBJSYU010000621.1:0-2574 GCA_046089945.1 Candidatus Methylumidiphilus sp. | reverse complement strand
CGTCGTGCTCGTTGCGGGCCACCGTCACCGCCAGGTCGAAGCGGAAGCCGTCCACATGCATCTCCGTGACCCAATAGCGCAGGCAGTCGAGGATGAAATTGCGCACCACCGGATGGTTGCAGTTCATCGTGTTGCCGCAGCCGGAATAATTCCGGTAGCGCCGTTTGTCGTTTTCCAGCAGGTAGTAGATGCTGTTGTCGAGCCCCCGGAAGTTCAACGTCGGGCCGGTCTCGTCGCCTTCGGCGGTGTGGTTGAACACCACGTCCAGCAGCACCTCGATGCCCGCCTTGTGCAGCGCCTTGACCATAGTCTTGAACTCATCGACTTGGCAGCCGGGATGGCGGCGGGTGCCGAAGCCTTCGTGCGGAGCGAAAAAGCCCAGCGTGTTGTAGCCCCAATAATTGACCAGCCGTTCCCCGGTGTAGGGGTTGGTCGCTGTGATTTCCTGCGGGTTGAACGCCTGTAGCGGCATCAGCTCGATGGCGTTGACGCCAAGCTCTTGAAAGTATGGAATCTTTTCAATAATGCCTAGGAAGGTGCCGGGCGCGGACACGCCCGAAGACGGGTGGACAGTCAAGCCCCGCACATGGGCCTCGTAGATGACCAGCTCCGGCCAATGCCGCTTCAACGGGCGGTCGTCTTCCCAGTCGAAGCCATTGTGCATCGCCAGCCCCTTGGCGAACCCTGAGGGCGGATAGTGGGTCGCGGTGCCTTCGCTTTGGCAGCAAGGGCCGAAAAACCAAGGCTCCGGGCTGGCGATGGCGGTCGCGTAAGGGTCGAGCAGCACGGCGTGTTGGCAAAAACGGTGCCCTTGCTCCGGCGCATACGGCCCCTCCACCTGGAAAGCATAGGCTTGGCCTTGCTGCGCGCCTTGCACGCAGACATGCCAAATGTCGCCGCTGCGATGGTGCTTGGCGTCCAATTCGATGGTTTGGCTGGGCTGCGAATCGGTGGGGCTGTCGAACAGCAGCAACGCGACGCGGCGGGCGTTGCGGCTGAACAGCGTGAAATTGATCCCGTCTTGCAGGAAGAAAACGCCATGGGGGATCGGCGAGCCGGCGGTGTAGGAAAAAGGCGGCTTGTTCATATGGGTTGCCTTGCTTCGGTGTAAAGTCCGCTTTGCCAGCCTAGGGCTCCTGCCAACAGGCCCGACGCGGATTTGCGCAGATGTCCTTGTTGCTTGGGCATTCCTGCAAACGTGCAAGAACGCATTCAAAACATGCCAAGTTATAGGCAGACTATGGCAGCGGTTAAATCATACCATGCCACTAGGTTATTATGAACAGCGGCACTGCGCAAGTACATGAAAAATAAAGGGCGGAAGCTTTCGGCTTCCACCCTCAAATCCCATCATTCCAGTTTTTTCTGGAAATCGCAGCGCCCTTGGCTTCAAAGGTCAGGACACAAATCCTTGCCGATCAGCCTGGAGAAGCTGGCGAACACTTGCAGCAGCACGCCCATGATGGCGAGCGCCAGCCAGCCGAAGATCACGAAGCCGTAGTGCAGCGGGGCGACGAACAGCTCTTCCATGAACCAGAAGGTGTGGCCCCACTCGTTCAGGCCGACGTTCGGCAGGATCATGAACGGGCCGGTCACCGCGATCAGGTACGGGAGGGACAGCCCTTCGCTGAAAAACGGCAACCGGGTCTTCGCGTACAGGAACGCGCCGCCGCCAGTGATGATATAGACGGGATAGCTCAGGTAGAACTCGATGATGTGTGACGGGGTGAAGTCGGTGTCGCGCACAATCGTCTGGTGCCAAGTGCCGTCCTGCTCGGTGAAGTAGGAAGCGCCCAAGTAGATCGCCCAGGCGTAGGCGAACAGCCACACCAGATGCGTCATGTTGCGGCGCAGCTCTTCGCGCGGGGCCAAGGCGGCCAGGTTGCGGTCGCGGGTCTTCCAGATGTAGCCCCACAGGATCGACGCGGTGACTATCTCTAGCACGATCTCGATGTACAGGAAGTTCATCCAGTAGGTCTCGAACTCCGGCGCAAACGAGTCCAGGCCCGCGGCCCAGCCGTACACGCCCTCGTACCAGCGCACCCACATGTAGAACACCGTGTAAATCGTGAAAGCGAACGCCAGCCATTTCACGTCAAGCAGCGGCTTGCCTTTCGCTATAGAGCCGATACCAGTAATTGTTGTTGCAGCCATGTCATAACCTCGCAAATTTGCAAACAGTGTAAGGCTAAGCCACTCGACGCGATGTGGCCCGCCAAAAACGAACTTGCCCAAGACAGGGTAAGCCGTCTTGGGCAAGTGGTCGATTTACATCCGGTATTATTGGAGCTTGGCGGCTGGAACTATGAAGTGGCCCCCAAACCCCAAATCCTGGACGTTTTTACTTGCTGATTGCGCCGGAGTCAACCGCCTCGCACAGCTCCTTGCCGATCAGGTTGGAGAAGCTGGCCATGACCTGCAGCCACACGCCCATGATGGCCAGCGCCAGCCAGCCGAAGATCACGAAGCCGTAGTGCAGCGGGGCGACGAACAGCTCTTCCATGAACCAGAAGGTGTGGCCCCACTCGTTCAGGCCGACGTTCGGCAGGATCATGAACGGGCCGGTCACCGCGA
>JBJSYU010000620.1:0-4197 GCA_046089945.1 Candidatus Methylumidiphilus sp. | reverse complement strand
TTTGGAGCGCCGGCATCTTGCCGGCAATTCGGAGCGCCGGCATCCCTGCCGGCCAACATGGAGCGCCGGCATCCCTGCCGACCAAAATCTGGCAATACGCCAAATGCCGGCAAGGATGCCGGCGCTCCATTTGCGCCAGCTTCCCCAAACGACTGGGGGCTTTTGAATTTTCCGGTTTCGCGGGCATCCGCCAAACCCACACGTGCCACCTTTAAGGTTCTTGCCATGTTTCACGCCGCCACCTTGTTCCCCGCCTTCCCCGCCACCCAACCGAAGCCGGTGGCCCTCGCCATCCGCGCCTGGGTGTTAGGCGGCTTGGTCGCCGCCGCCCTGCCCGCCTGGGCGGAGTTGCCGGTGCCTGCGGACATTTTGGTGGCGCCGGGCAACGGCGTGGTGCTGCCGCCGCAGATCAGCGGCAACACCATGACCATCCGCCAGCAGTCGGACAAGGCAACCTTGGACTGGAAAAGCTTCAACATCGGCGAAGGCCACGCCGTCGAATTCATCCAGCCCGCCGCGACCTCGGTGGCGCTGAACAAGATCCACCAGTCCGACCCCAGCCGCATCATGGGTAGCCTGACCGCCAACGGCCAGGTTTACCTCATCAACCAAAACGGCTTTGTGTTTGGCAAGAATTCGCAAGTCAACGTCAATTCGCTGGTCGCCAGCGCCCTGGACATCAGCGATGACGTGTTCAAGCGCGGCATCACCAAGGTCTTCGACCAAGACGGCGCCGCCGCGCTGGAAGGCAAGCAAGGCATTTATTTAAAGGACGACCAAGGCAACCCGGTGCTGGACGCCAACGGCCAGAAGGTCAAAATTCAAATCTTTGTCGAAAAAGGCGCACAAATTGCGACCAACGCCAGCGGCGGGCGCGTGATCTTGGCCGCGCCCTCGATCAACCAGCAAGGCACGATCAAAACCCCCGACGGCCAAGCCATCTTGGCGGCGTCCGCCGACAAGGTGTATTTGCAGGAGGCCGACCCGGACTCCGACCTGCGCGGCCTGCTGGTGGAAGTCGAGACCGGCGGCGATGTCAACAATGTCGGCACGGTGCTGGCCGAGCGCGGCAACGCCAGCCTGATCGGCTTCGCCGTCAACCAGCGCGGCATCGTCTCGGCGACGACCTCGGTGAACGTCAACGGCTCAGTCCGACTGCTGGCGCGCGAGGGCCATCTCGACCCCAGCGCCTCGCTGGGCGTGTTGACCGCCCGCTCCAGCAAGCGGCTGGCCGACAACGGCGACGGCTTGGGGACGCAGGCGACGGTCAATCTGGGCGAAAACAGCCTGACCTCGGTGGAACTGGACGCCAACAAAGGACAGACCGCCATCGACGGCCAGCCGCAAAGCCGCTCGCAAATCGACATCGCCGGCCATCAAATCGCGCTGCGTTCACAAGCCACCGTGTCCGCCCAGGCCGGCGTGGTCAATGTCACCGCCAAGGATCTGGAGGACACCACAGGCACCGCCAACGCCAGCCGCATCTATCTGGACAGCGGCAGCCGCATTGACGTCTCCGGCGTGAACAATGTCCGCATGCCGATGGAGCGCAATGTCGCCCAGGTCGAACTGCGCTTGAACGAGCTGCGCGACTCGCCGTTGCAGCGCGACGGCATCCTGTATGCCAAGAAGGTCAACGTGGACATCCGCGACGCCACCTTGAGCTACAACGACGACGGCCAGTTGGCCAGCGCCAAAATCCCCATCGCCGACATCACCGGCGCCATCAGCCGCATCCTGCGCAACATCGACGAGCGCAGCACCGCCGGCGGCAGCATCAACCTGCAATCCAGCGGCGATGTCATCGTCAAGCCCGGCGCGACCTTGGACTTTTCCGGCGGCTCGGTGGCCTACGCGGGCGGCAATATCAGCACCACCAAGCTGATGGACGCGGAAGGCCATGTCTACGACATCGGCAAGGCCGACCCCAACCGCCAATACACCAGCATTTTCGGCCAGTGGGTCAAGCAATGGACGCAATGGGGCATCACCGAAGTGTGGTCGCTGCCCGGCCCGTTCAGCAGCGGCCGCTACGAGGCGGGCTACATCGACGGCAAGGCCGCCGGCACCCTGAACATCACGGCGTTTTCCGCGATGCTGGACGGCATCCTCAACGGCCGGCGCATCGACGGCGAGCGCCAGCGCCAACCCGGCCAACGCGCCAGCGGCAGCCAGATGATCGTCACCGTTGGCCTAGACCCGGTGAAAAACGCCGCGCAGCAAACCGTGCTGTTCCAAGACGGCGGCGGCGCGGCCATCGGGCTGAACGATCTGTTCCCGACCGTGGAGCAGGACGGCGAGAAAATCCCCGCCCCGCTGACGCTGGACACTAATCTGCTAAAACAATCCGGGGTGGCAAACGCCACGTTCAGCACCGGCGGCAAGGTGTCGATAGGCGCCGGGGCGCGGGTTGAGACTGTGCTGGACGGCAGCTTGACGCTGAATGGCGGCGACATCGACGTGCAAGGCCAGATCATCGCCCCGGCCGGACACATCACGCTGGCGGCGTCGCAGCCGGCCGGCCCCGGATCGGCGGCATCCGGCAGCGTCACGCTGGGCAAAACCGCCGTGTTGCAGGCACGCGGGCAATGGGCCAACGATATGCTGGCGCGCGCCCTAGGCAGCGGCGCCTCGCCGGCGCAGACGCCCGTATCGATAGCCGGTGGCAGCGTGTCGCTCCGCGCCAGCGAAGGCGATCTGCAACTGGCGCAAGGTAGCCAAATCGATGTCGGCGGCGGCGCTTGGCTCCAAGCCAACGGCAAAATCAGCGCAGGCCAAGGCGGCAACATTGCCCTGCGCGCCGACGGGCTGAACGGCGCCAGCATCATCCTCGACGGCGACTTGCGCGGCTACGCGCTGGAACAAGGCGGCACCCTCAGCCTGACCAGCAACGCGGTGGTGGTCGGCGCGGCCAAAGACCTGCCGGACAACCCGGACAGTCTGCTGACGCCCTTGCTGCTGGCCCCGGAATTTTTCCAAAACGGCGGCTTTGCCAACTACCAAATCAGCGCCAACCGCGACAGCGTGACCGTCGCCGACGGCGTGGCGCTGCGCCCGCTGATGAAAAACCTGGAACTGCAAGGCGACTATCTGTACCTGCCGACCGGCGCCGATTTGAGCAGCCACAGCCGCGTGGTCACGCTGAACGACACCTTGCGCAAACCCACCAGCCTCAGCCTGACGCTGGCGCAAACTAACTCGCAAAACCGCGAGTCAGCCGTCGTCATCGGCGACGGCGCGTCGATCCGCGCCGACCGCGAAGCCGCCATCAAACTGAGTTCCGACACCTCGATCTTCGTCAACGGCCAGATTGCGGCGCCCGGTGGCAGCATCGGCCTGACCGTGGTGGTGCCGGCCGCCGACCGGGGCTTTTTCGCCTCGCAAGGCATTTGGCTGGGCGAGAACAGCCTGCTGTCCGCCGCCGGCGAACTGAAAGCCACACCCGATCCTTTGGGTCAGCGCAAGGGCGAGGTGCTGCCCGGCGGCACGGTCAGCCTGACGGCGAACCGCGGCTATATCGTCGCCGCCCGAGGCTCGCGCATCGAAGCGCCGGGCGCGGCGGCGACCTTGGATTTCTGGGAGCGCGACGGACTCGATATCCGCAACGTCCCGCAAACCATCGCCTCCAACGGCGGCGGCATCAACTTGACGGCGGCGGAAGGCATTATCGCCGACGGCACACTGTCCGCCCGCGCCGGCGGGCGGGACGCCGCGGGCGGCAGCCTGTCGGTCACGATCAACAAGGATTTGCGCGCCAAACCGCCCGAAGTCATCCCCGGCGCGGCCTTCCCCGACGACGAACCCAACCCGGCCAACCCGCAAGGGCTGTGGCTGCGCACCATCGCCGTGTCCAGCGCCTCGGATTCAGTGATGCCAGAGGGCTTGCGACAAGGCGGCGATATCCCGCTCAGCGCCAACGGGCTGGGCCTGCTGAAACAGGCGGCGCTGGCCGACGGCGGCTTTGGCGCGTTGAACCTGCGCGTCGCCGCCCCGCTGGACGGCGACCAGTTCGTCGGCGCCATCCACCTGCAAGACGGCGTCAGCCTGGCCGCAGACCGGCAAGTGATCCTCGACGCCCCGACCATCGGCTGGCAACCGGCGGCGGACACCAACAGCAGCAGCGGCGTCGCTGTCAAAGCCGCTTATGTCGCCCTAGGCTCCAACCAAAGCCGGACGGCGCCCGACGCCGTGGCCGGC
>JBJSYU010000619.1:0-4677 GCA_046089945.1 Candidatus Methylumidiphilus sp. | reverse complement strand
GCATTCCCACGCTGGAGCGTGGGAACGATCAACTGGAGCGTGGGAACGATCAACTGGAACGTGGAAGCGATCATATTCATAAAATGGCACCCTCTATACTTGGTTTATGGTTCACGCCGCCAGCCTATCATTCATCGCCTGCAATACCGCGCCCAACGTGTCGCCAAACACTTGATAAACCCGCCCCAATCCGCCGCGCTCGGCGAAGGGGGTGTCTTGGAAATCGTCTTCGGCGATGGCCAGGCTGGTGCTGATGTGGTCTTTTATCATGTCCAGCCATTCGCGCTGCTCCGCGCCGAACACGAGGCCGGCGGCGGCTTGTTCTGCCAGCCATTCGCCATAGCGCTGGTTGATTTCCTGCCGCAGCGGGGCGACGGGTTCCTGCGGGTGCAGGGCGTGGCGGACGAGGGCGATGAGATCGACCAGGCTTTGCGCCTCGCCGGTGGTTTTGTCCGGCTCGGCTTGGCGCTGCATGTGCCAGAGGTGGGCGACGCTGTCCGGCTGCGCCGGGTCGATGTGGAACGGGGCGCGGTTGAGCCGTTTCGCCAGTTCCTTGACTTGGCCGTAACGCAGGCCGGCGCGGTGGGGCTTTTGGTACAGCAGGCGCAGGGCTTCGATTTCGTCTTTGTGCGCGGCGCAAAACGCCCGCAGTTCGCCGATGACGGCTTGCGCCCGGTCTTTGGCGGCCGCGCTGAAGCCGGCATTCAGCAAGGTGTCCGGCGTCACTTCGTCAATGACTTGCTCAAATGCCTGTTTCAGCGCCAGCAGGGTTTGCCGCAACAGGGGGTTGTGGAAGGGCTTGAGGGCCGCGGCCATGGCGGCGTGTTCGGCGGCGTCGAGTTGCGCCTGCGCGGCGGGCTTGCCCAGATAGCGGCCGGCGTCCGCCACGCGGGCGTCGCTGAGTTGCAGTGCGCCGCCTTGCTGCGACAGCGCTTGCGCCGCTGCGGCGGTGTGGTCGGGGTCGATGGATTGCAGCAGCCCGGCGGTGAGTTGTTGCAGCGTGGCACCAGCGGCGGCTTGGATTTCCAGTGCCTGCCCGGCGTTGAGTTCCCGGCCCAGCCGCGCCAGCCGGGCGGCCAGGGTGGAGACGACATCGGCATCGACGACGCCTTGCTTCACCCAGTCCAGCACGCGCGCAAAGCTGGCGTAGGGTTTGCGATCCAGGGGTTTGGATTGGGTTTTGTCGCGCCCGCACACGCCGACGGCATCGACGATGACAAAGCGGGTTTTGTGTTTGGCGTCGGGCGTCACCCGTTGCAGTTCGTCGGTTTGGATGACGCGCACCCCGCGCCCTTTCATTTGTTCAAAATACGAGGCGCTGGCGATGTTGCGCAGGAACAGCAGGCATTCTACGGGTTTGATGTCGGTGCCGGTGGCGATCATGTCCACGGTGACGGCGATGCGCGGATAGTAGCTGTTGCGGAAGCGTTGCAATAAGTCTTCGGGCTTGTGGCCGGTGGTTTTGCTGGTGATTTTCACGCAGAAGTCATTGCCCTCGGCAAATGCCTCGCGCAGGATTTTCACGATATCGTCGGCATGCAAATCGTTTTTGGCGAAAACCAGGGTTTTCGGGACTTCCGTCCGCCCCGGAAAGATTTCGGTGTATAGCCTGTCGCGGAAGGTTTGCGCAATCAGGCGCAATTGCGGCATGGATACCACGTCCACATTCAATTGCTTGGCGGTGTAAGTGAGGTCGTCTTCCAGTTCGGCCAAGCGATGCTGTAAGGTGCGGCGGTCGCGGTGCGGCACGAAAAACCCCGGCTCGCTTTCCAGTGTCGCGCCGCTTTGGCTGATTGCGGTGACAATCGGGTACACGTCATAATTGACGTTGACGCCATCGGCGACGGCTTTTTCGTGGGAATAATCCTGCACCAGATTGCCGAAGAAAAAGCCCAGCGTCTGCGGCGTGGGCGTGGCGGTCAGGCCGATCAAAAAGGCGTCGAAGTATTCCAGCACTTGCCGCCACAGGTTGTAAATAGAGCGGTGGCATTCGTCGATGACGATAAAGTCGAAGGTTTCAATCGGGGTTTCTGGGCTATAGGCCACCGGCCAAGGGGCGCGGTTCAGCGGGCTTGCCGTCTCAAACAGGGAGTTTTCTTCGTCGTCCTCGCGGTAGTCCGGCTCGCCTTGCAGCATGGAATACAGCCGTTGGATCGTGGTGATGACGACTTTGGCGGCGGGGTCGATGAGGTTTTGGCGCATGCGCTGCACCGGGTATTCTTCGGTGAAGCTGCGGCGGGTATAGGGGCTTTGGTATTGCTGGAATTCGTTGAGCGCCTGCCGCCCTAGGTTGCTGCGATCCACCAAGAATAAGATGCGCTTGGCCCCGGCGAATTTGATAAGGCGGTAACAGAATGAGGCGGCGGTATAGGTTTTGCCAGAGCCGGTCGCCATTTGGATTAAGGCGCGCGGGCGGTTGAGCTTTAGCGAGTTTTCCAGGTTGCGGATGGCTTCGCCCTGCACCGCCCACAAGCCTGCGGTTTCCAGCGGCGGGAGGGTTTGCAGCCTGCCGCGCAATTGCGCGTCCAGCTTGACCAGCCGCAATAGTTCTTCGGGGCGGTGGAAGGTGAAGACTTCGCGGCTGCTGTGCTTGGGCTCCAGCGTGTTGGTGAATTGGGTTCTGGCGCCGGTGGATTCGTAGGCGAAAGGCAGCGGGCGACGCCAAACCGGCAGGTGTTGCGGCAGGCCGAAGGTGTATTTTGACGACTGCGCTTCCACGCCGGTCAGCGTGTGGCCTTCTGGCTTGGCCTCCACCAAGCCTATCGCCTGGCCGGCCACATACAGCATGTAGTCGGCAAAGCCCGCCCGCAGCGGAAATTCCCGCACCGCCACGCCGAGGGCGGCGTGGATGTTCATGTCTTGGACGTTTTGCACTTGCCAACCGGCGGCTTGCAGTTGGCGGTCGATGTGGTGCCGGGCTTGCTGTTCAGGGGTGTGGGCGGACATGGGGTTTATGCGGTTCCTTACACATAGCCATAGGGGTTTGGCTGGGATTATGCCATGGCCGCGCTATTAAGGAAGCCATGGTTAAGTCTTTGCGCCCTCGCCCTCGCAGGGAGAGGGTTGGGGCGAGGGAACTTAAATTCAGCCCCTCCTTAAATCCCTCATGTCAAACCCACAAATCCGCCAGCGAAAACGTGATGGCCTCGAATGGGGCGACGCTCACCGGATCGTCTTCCTGAAGGCTGGCGATTAGCAGCCAATGGCCTTCATGCAGCGAGAAGGCTTCCAGCGTCCGCGCCAAGGGATCGACCAGCCAAGCGTGGGCGACGCCATGGCGGGCATACAGCGGGAGTTTTTTCGCGCGGTCTTTTTGCATCGTGGAGGGCGAGAGGATTTCACACACCCAATCCGGTGCGACCTCAAAGCGGTGGTCTTCCGGGATGCCGGGCATCCGCTCGCGCCGCCAACCGGCCAAATCCGGCACGACGACCACGGTGTCGCGGACAAAATGTATTTCCGGTTCGTCCAAAATCCACCAGCCGCCGGGGCCGTCTTTGCCGCGCTGGAACGGCGGCAGCAAGGTCGCCCCCATCACGCTTTCCGCCATCCCATGCCGCCCGCTTGGGTGCGGCTGGACATGCAGTTGGCCGTCGATGATTTCGCCGGTGAGGTTTTCCGGCAAATCCATCAATTGCCCATACAGCGTGGGCAGGTTCAAGGCGGGCTGATTCATAGCGGGCACCTTTGGGTTTGCAATGGTTGCGGCGGTCAGCCTGCGCATGCCGTTGAACGCGCCGAATCGAGCCGCCGATGCGCCAAGGCCGGGAAGGCTTGGCGCTTTTGCCGCATGCCGTCCAAGTCGATTGCCGCCGCCGCCACGCCGGGTTCCACGCCCAGCCGCGCCAGCACCACGCCCCAGGGATCGACGACCATGCTGTTGCCGTAGGTCTCGCGCCCGTTTTCATGCAAGCCGCCCTGCCCGGAGGCGATGACATAGGCCAGATTTTCCACCGCCCGCGCCCGCAGCAGCAGTTCCCAATGCGCCGCGCCGGTCTTCGCGGTGAAGGCGGCGGGGATGGCGAGGATGTCCATGCCGCTGTCGGCCATTTGGCGGAACAGTTCGGGGAAGCGCAAATCGTAGCAAATCGCCACGCCGAGCCGACCAAACGGGGTGTCCAGCACCAGCGGCCTGTCGCCTGCGTCTATCGTCGCCGACTCGCGGTATTGCTCCGCGCTGCCCGGCACGTCCACATCGAACAAATGGATTTTGTCGTAGCGGCCGACGCGCTGGCCGGCGTCGTCGTACACCAGACTGGAGGCGTAGACCTTGCCGGGCGAGGCATGCAGCGGGATGGTGCCGGCCACCAGCCAGACTTGCCGTTCGGCGGCAAGCCTAGACAGAAAGTCTTGGATCGGGCCTTTGCCGTCGGCTTCGGCGTGGCGCAGCTTGTCGGTGTCGTTTTGGCCCATCAGGGCGAGGTTTTCCGGCAGCACGACGAGTTTCGCGCCGAGTCCGGCGGCTTCGGCGACGAGTTTGGCGGCGGTGGCGAGATTGGGGGCGACTTCGGCGCCGGCGGCGAATTGGATCGCCGCGACGATGGGGTTTTCCATAAGGGTTTCTCTGTTTGGTTATGGGGTATTGGATAAGTATTTACTCCCTCCCCCTGGCCGGGGGAGGGTTGGGGTGAGGGTCTTAAAGTACAACAGTTTGCCCCTCACCCTAACCCTCTCCCC
>JBJSYU010000618.1:0-8831 GCA_046089945.1 Candidatus Methylumidiphilus sp. | reverse complement strand
GCACCAGAAAACTCAAGCCACTGTAGACAAACGCCCGCACGCGCAGGCTGATGCCGACCATGATGCTGGCGAGGCTTAAGCCCAAAGCCAGCAGGAACACGCCGAAGCCGGGGCGCCGGAACACGTCCAGCGTGGCGCTGGCGTAGAGCAGGCTGGTGGCGGACAGGCGGCAGGCGTTCAGCGTGTCCGGGCGCAGTTCGTGGCGGTGCAAGTGCAGCATCAGCAACACACTGCCTGCCGCCGGGACGACATAGATTTGCAGCAACTCGGCCTGCCGCGCCCATTGCGGCACCCACACATACACCGCCGCATTGCAGCACAGCAGGCCCAGCCACGCCGGCCAGCGGCTGGCCTGTGAACGGCCCAGCCACAGGTACAGCCCGCCGACCGCCAGCAGGTTGAAGCTGGCCGAAGCCGAGGCCAGTTCCCAACGTGCGGTCAACAAGATCAGCACGGGCAGCATGTTGGCCAGCCGCAGAATGGGCGTGGACGCCGTCAGCCGGTGCAGCCAGGCCAGCGCAAAAGTCAGCGCCACCACCGCCACGCTGTCGCCCAAGCCCGGCGCCGCCAAACCCCAGGCCAACAGCCGCAGATAGCCCAGCAAGGCCAAGCCCAGCGCCAGCAGCGGATACATGGCGTCGCTGTCGTAATCGCCATCGAGCCGACGCAGTTCCAGCACCAGCAGCCAGCCGCCGGCGGCAAGCGCCGCCGCGTGGCTGGTCGGGCCGAAGACCATCGCGCCCGCCGCCAGCGTTTGCGCGAACAGCCACCCGTGCAAAGCCCATTCGACCAGCAGCAGCGCCAACAGCCAAGGCCGGGCGTTCAACGCACAATGCTGGACTTCGCCGCGCCAGCCATCGGCCAGCCGCCCATCGCCGCAAAGCCGGGGCCACAGCCACAGCAGCAGCGCCCATTGCAAGCTGTAAAAAGTCGGCAGGCGCGGCGCGTCCGTTGTCAGCGGATCAAGCCACAGCCACGGCCAGCCGTGCAGCCACAGCGCCGCCGACAGCAGGCCGGCATACACCCAAAGCCGGCTTTGCCAAGCTCGCGCCAGCGCCAAACACAGCCCCGCCGCCAGCAGCAAGGTCAGCAGACCTTCTTTCAAGCCGCCGAAGAAAAAGCGCGGCAACAGCGCCAAAGCGGCCAGCAGACTGGTCGTCGCCCAGAGGCGCAAGGCTTGTGGTGCGCCCATCCGCGCCAACCCCAAAAACGCCGCGCAGCCCAACACGAACAGCAAAGGCGGATGGAACCACGCCGCGCCCATGCCCAGATATAGCCATAGAACCAGCGCCGAACTGGCGGCGATGCGGCCATGGATTAGCAAGGCGCTGCGGCGATAGGCGGTGGCGGTCGGCAGGGCCAAACCCAGCAGCGCCGCCAAGGCCATTTCGCCCCAGCGCAGTTCCAGCGGGGCGGTGCTGGCGCCCAGCAATACCGGCGCGGCTTCGACGGTTAAAGGCAGCGACAGGCGCAGGCCCAGCAACAGCGCCAAGCCATAAAACGCGGTGTCCAGCGTCCCCGCATCGTCTCGCCCGCGTAAGCTGCGGCCCAGCGCGGCGACGCCCCAGGCCAGCAGCGCCAGCGTGATCCAAATATCGCCCGCCGGGTCATGCCAAGGGTCGAACGGCGCCGCGTCATGGCGGACAATCAAAACCAGCCACAGCAGATCCAACACGGCCAACCACACCGCCAGCAAATCCAGCCCGGCGAACGCCAAACGGCGGTTCAGCAGCAGCACCGCGACGACACTCAAGCCCAGCGCGGCGACAGCGGCCATATCGGGCGTCCAGCCCCAAGCGGCGACGCGCAGCAGCGCCAACACCATCCCCACCCAGGCCAGCAGCAAGCCGATTTCATGCAAAGGCTTGCGGTACAGGCTGTCGGCAAAACTGTCGTCCGGCTGATCCCAGCGGGAGCCAAGCCCGCGGGCCAAGCCGTAAAACGCCAGCGCCACGACGGCTAAGCCTAAGGCGCCGCCGCCGCCCACATGCGACAGATCCCAATCCGCCGACGGCAAGGCTTCGGCGTAGGCCAGCCCCAGCCCGACCACCGCCAGACCCAGCACCAGATAGCTGTGCGGCAATGAGCGGTAACGCCAGCCGGCTTGATGGAAAAACAGCAGCGCCGCCAGCAGCGCCGCAGCCATGATGCCGGTCTCGATGTGCCAGGGCGCATGCAGCAACACCGCCAAACTGAACAGGCTGATGCCCAGGCCGGTGTAATGCGTGGATTGTTCCAGGCGCAGCCGGCTGCCGGCATCGCCCAAGCCTAAATCCCAGCCGGCCCAAGCCACCACGCGCCGGCATGATGGCGCGGCGAACAGCGCAATCGAACCGCGCCACGCCAGACCGGCGTAGACGATGCCCGCCAGGCAAAACGGCCCGTCGCCCGCGACAGGCCACGCCGCCAACGCCGCCCAAACCATGAGCATCGGCACCGGTGGCCACAGCGCGATGCGGAACTGCCCGGCCAGCGGCACGAACGCCAATGCGCCCAAAACCACGGCCAGCGCCCAAGCCAGATCGTTGCGCCCCAGCCCCCATTCGCTCAGACCTGCGCCCAAGCCCAGCAGCCACAGCAAGGCCGCCGCCTGCCACAGCGGCGCGCCTAACAATTCGCCGAGGCTAAACACCCGCTCGCTGCCGCTGGGCAACACGCCGAATAAGGTCAGCGCCGGGCGGGCCAGCCCCCATTCGCGCCGCGCCGCCGCCTGCGCCGCCGTCGCCCGTTCCAGCCCACCCGCGCCAGCGCACAGCGCCAAGGCCAGCAGGAAGCTCATGCCGCCATTGCTGGGGGCGGGAAAATAAGCCAGCTTGACCAGCGCCCCGGCCAGCCCGAACGCCAGCAGAACCGCATAAACCGCGCCGCGCAGATAAAACGCCACGCTCTGCCACAGCAACACCGCGCCCAGCGCCACGCACAGCGCTATATAAAGGCTAGGCGAAGTCAGGCTGGCCGACGGCCAAGCCGCCAACGCCAACAACAGCGCCAGCGCCAAACCCAGCAGCGCGGCATTCAGCCACGCCTCGGCACAATATTGGTCGCGGCGCACTGCGGCCTGCGCCAAACCCGTCCACGCGCAGGCCAACAGCCACAGCCCTAGGGTCGTTTGCATGGCCCAGCCCGCCGACCACAGCGGCGGCGCATAGGCCAAAGCCAAGGCCGACAAAAAGGCGGTCAGATAACTGCGCGGGGCGGCATCCCAGCCGACGGCGAAGGCCCGCGCCAAACCCAACACCGCCAACACGCTGGCAAACGCCAGCCAACCCGGCTCGCTGTGCGCCAAGACCCAAGCCAACAGCAAAGCCACCGTCCAGGCCAAAACGCCGCCGATCAAATAGGCCAGCGTCTCCGAACGCCGCGCCAAATAGCCCGACACCTGCCGCAGCGCCAGCAAGCCCGGCAAGCTCAGCAACAAATGCCACGGCGCATCGAACGACCGCAGCACCAACAAGCCATACAGCCAAAACGCGCAGCCCAGCCACAGCGCCAGCGGCGGCCACGTCAGATAACGCCACACCACCACCGTGTAAACGCCCAAGCCCAGCAGCAAGGTCAGCACCGCCGCGCCGAAGCTGCCCGCCGCCAGCGCCAAGGCCAGCCCCGAAAGACCGTACAGCGCAAAACTGAAGCGCGACAAATAGGCATTGCGCCCGCCCCATTGCTTAAACTCGGCGTCCACTTGGAACAGCAGCCCGGCCAAGGCCATCAAAAATGGCCCGGCGTAGCCGTCCGGCAAGGCTATCGGCCCCGCCCCCCAAGTCAGATGCACAAACGCCACCAAGGCCGCATACACCAGACTGCCCGCCGCGTAATAAGCGATCTTGCGGCGGTCGATGAACACCGAGCGCAGCCAGTCCGGCGTGAAACGCAGCAAGGCATAGCCCAACACCGCCAACAACCCCAGATGAACCAGCGCCAACAGCGGCCAATACGGCCAGACAGACAGCGCCAGCACCGCCCACTGGCTCAGGCTTAGCGCCAAAAAAAGCTGCGGATGCCGACCTTGCAGACTGCGATCCATCATCCCGGAAGCCAGCGCCACCACCCAATAACTGCCCGTGCCATACATCAGCGCCGCCAGCAGCGCGACGCCGTAGAGCAGCGCGGAATCCGCCGCCAGCCACAGCCGCACCGCCGCCGCCATGGTCAACGGCACCAAGGCCAGCGCCAAAGTCAGCAGCGCCATGCTCGACAGCAGCAGTTCCGGGCGCTGGCGGCGCAACTGGTAAGCGCCCCACAGCAGCAACACGCTGTAAGCCACCAGCACCGCGAACACCGTGAACGCCTTGGCGTAGCCGCCGGTGTAGGCCACCAAAAACACCGACCCAGCGACAAAGCAAAAGCCGCCGACAAACCAGCCAATGTTCTGCACCAAAAACGGCACCAGCCAGACGCTCCAGCCGGACATGGCTTGCAAGGCTTTTTCCAAGGTGCCGGGTTCCTGCGGCGGCAGAGGTTTGGGGCGCGGCGGCGGCGGCACATACGCCGGGCGCGGCGTCGGCCTGTCCACGCGCTCAATGCGCGGCGGCGGGGTGGCGGCGGCTTGCGCGGGTTCAGGTTCAGGGGCCGGACGGAAAACCGGCGGCGGCGGGACGGAAAAATCGGCGGGGGCGCTGGGCGCGGCCTCGGCCACCGGCGGCGGCAAGTGCCAGGGCGGCAGGCCCAAGGGCAGACCGGAAAATTCCCCCAGCACCTCCCAGCCGACCTCGCGGCGCTCGCGCCACAGCGCGTCTTCGGCGTTGACGCCAAAGCGGCTGAGATGGAACGCCCACAATTGGTCGATCTTGCCGGTCAGTTTGGCGTGGCGCTCCGGCGGCAGATGCCCCGCCGCCAGCAAGCGGTTTAATTCCAGCCGCAACACCAGCAAATCATGCAAGCCGCTTTCCGACAACAGCCGTTTGCCGGCGGGCCGGGGCGCTGGCTTGGATTCCGCGTTGCCGCCCGCCGTGTTCAGCCGCCGCAGCCACAAGAAAAACCAGCCGACCAAAACCACCGTCGCCAAACCCGGCGCCGACTGCCACAGCGGCGCAAACCCCAGCAGCACATACAGCAACAGCCCCCAGCCCATCAGGTGCTACTCCTGCCGCAGCTTGATCTTCAGCTTCGCCAGTTCAAAGTCCACCTCCTGCTGCACCTCCAAATCCAAAAACTCCTTTTCCAGCGGCGAAGACTCCCGCTCCAACTCGTCCAAGGCCGCGCTGCGCGCCTCCATGTCCGCCACCCGATCCGCCATGCGGTCAAACTGCACCCCTGCGGCATAGCCGTCGTCGAAGCGGGTTTGCGTCCGGCCCAACTGCTCGCGCGCCTCGGCGGCGCGTTGCCGGGCCACCAACATGCCGCGCTTGCGGCGGGCCTCCTCCAATTTCGCCTCCAAAGCCCGCAACTGGTTTTTCAGCCGGTCGCTGGTGGCGTTCGCCGAGCCCCAAGCCGGCTCCAGCGCCCGGACGATATCGTCATGCTCCTTTTTCCGCGCCAGCGCCGAACGCGCCAAATCCTCGTGGCCGGCCCGCAACGCCGCTTCCGCCTTGCCCAGCCAATCCGCCGCCTGCTGGCGGTTCGCCTCCAATTCCTTCTGCAATTTTTTCTCGCTGGCGATGGCCTCCACCACGCTCTCCCTGGCCCGCAAAATGTTCTCCTCCATCTCGCGGATGATCTGCTTAATCATCCGGTCAGGATCTTCCACCCGGTCGATCAAATCATTGAGGTTGGCGCTCAGCACGTCGTTGATACGCTTGAAAATATTGCTCATGGCATACGCTCCTGGGGCGATGGCCCCGTTGGTGGGTTGGGGATTGGGTCGTGCTTGGACACTCAGCGGCGGCGCGGACACCGGCATTGTAGCGCCACCACCGTAGCGCCGGCATCGTAGCGCCGGCATCTTGCCGGCAAAAAGCCCATCCCGTAGCGCCGGCATCTTGCCGGCAAAACTCAAAACTCAGCAGCAGCCCCCAAAAGCCGCCTAGCACTAGAATAAGGCCAATCCTCAGCCCGACTAACCAAACCCGCCTTCACCGGATTCTCATGGATATAATGGACACACCGCTGCAAATGCGCCTCGTCGCGGACAAACCGGTCGTAATACTCCCGCTGCCAAAACTGCCCCGTCCGCTGCAATAACCTGTTTGCCGCTAAAGCGGTATAGCTTTTCCAAGCCTGCGCCACCTCGCCCAAAGGATGGCCCGCAAAGGTTTCGATCAACACATGCACATGGTTAGGCATGACCACCCAAGCCAACAAGCGATAACGCTCCCCGTCAAAAAACAAAAATGCGTTCTCCACTAATTCGGCTATCGGCGGCGTGTTTAGAAAACACTGCCCATGCCCTGCATCCAGATAACGCTCGACCCGCCGTTGCAATTCCAAGCCGCGCTCCGCATCGGGCATCCAGCGCAATTCCTGCTGCCAAGTTTTGATGAGTGCGAGCGGCATGGCGTCTTCCAGCCGATAGGTGATGAATTGGATCAAGCCGGGGATTTCGAGATGCGGCAAATAGCCACGGCTGCGCCAGCCGATAGGTGGTTTCTTCATTGATTTGAGTGCCTTGGATAAATTGTTTGCCGGCAGGATGCCGGCGCTACGGTAGCGCCGGCATCCTGCCGGCGGAAGCCCAATCCGTAGCGCCGGCATCTTGCCGGCGAAAAGCCCAACCCGTAGCGCCGACATCTTGCCGGCGCAATCGCAGCCGCCGACCGACAGGGCTAATTCCCCAGCAACACCCGGCCCAAGCCTTCCGCCGTACTGATGCCCGCATAAGCGGCTTGGGCGACGACCGACGCCAGCCCGCCTTCGGAAAGCAGCAGCACAAACGCGGCGATGCGGCCCAACAGCCAGACCAGCAGCGCCAAGGCGGCAAGCTGGCCCATCACCCGCCCGTGGATGATCCAACCGGCGGCGCGGCGGCGCAGCGCGGCTTGTTTGCGCTTGTCGATCTTCTCATAACCCTCCAGCGCCTCGGCCAGCGCCAGCCGCTGACGGCTAGGGATGAAAAGGCCGCAGGGACTACCGAGCAACACCAAGCCATGGCCGAAGGTCGGCAGCAGGGTGGTCAGCAGCATCGCGGTCAACCAAAAGCCCGTGTGCCAAGGCGATGAGGCGGCGGCATCGACCATCGGACGCAACGCGAACACAGCCTCATGACGCTGGAATTTGGCGAGTTCGTTATAGCCCTCGAAACCCAAGGCCAGCGTGTAGGCCATCGTCAGCAACAAGCCCACGGCGATGGCGAGGTCGGCGAGGCCGTGGACGGCGATGGCCCAGCCGCGCTGCCAACCGCTGGTTTCCGTCGCCAACAGGCGCAGCAATCGTCTGCCCAAAACGCGGGTGGCCCACCAAGACAGCCAGTCAAACAGGCCATTGGCGACGGGGAGGATTAGGAAGAACAGCAGGAAGAACAGTACTAATTCATTCGCCGCCTGCTTCTTCTCAGTAACGTCGAAAAGAATGCCCGCCCCGGCCAAGGCGCCGAAACCGCCAACCCAAAGCAGGCCGCGCCGCTGGTTTTGGGGATGCAACATGCCAACAGCAGTACCCATTGCTCCGGCTGTGATCGCACCCATGGCTGTAGCAACCGCGATGCCGGAGCCGACTTCGGTGGCTCCAACTCCGACGCCAACGGCTAAAACTCCAATTCCGGCGGCTACAGTTCCGATTACGGTTCCAATTATGGGTGCGACTCCAGTTAAGGCTATGGCTATGGCTATGGTAATGGCTGCTACAACTACGGATACAACCAAGGCTCCATTCATGACCACGGCTACAATGGCTCCAACGATGAAAGCCACTACGATGGCCCAAAAGTCGTTCTGGATGCGCCTAGCGCTGTGATATCCCGCTAACGCCCCGGCCATAGGGATTGCCGTAAAAACACAAAAGTGGAAAATAACCTCGCCCATAGCGCCAGCCAATTGCAAGAGATAAAGCAGTATGCTTACTGTTGCCCCCAACCTGACGCGATAATTCAACGCAAGCACACGCCACTGCGGCCAGCGTAGCCAAGGCCGCAGCAAGTAAGCCTCAAACTGCTGTTCCCAGCGGTTGACCCAATGTGCCACCGAACGGCTGGCATAAAACGCCAGCACTGGCTGTAGCATAGAAAAAAAAGCGGCGATGCCCCTGCCCGGCTGCACCAAGCCATCCGGCAGCATTTTGAAACCGCCGATATTGCCCGCCCCGCCGAAACCCCAGCCGATGAAATAACTGGCATAGGCATAAGCCACCGCGACCCACACACAAACTCCCAAGGCCCGCGCCGAGCCGGGTTCGCCGAACCAGCGATCCAGCCGAGCCAAAGCCCGTCGCAGCGAATCCCGGTAGCGCTCGCCCAGGCTGGCCCCGCGCAAGCGCCGGGCGGCTTCTTGGCGGTATTCCTCGTCGTCGTGCAGTTGGTTCTGCACATTAGGCATCAATGCGATCACGCTAACCACCAATGCGACCACACTAACCATGCCAAAGACTACACTCACCACCAAACTCGCCACCGCCACCCACAAATTCCAATCAACCCCATCCGCCATGTTTAATCTCCTCTCTCGTTTATATCGTTCCCACCCGCCGGATCACCGCCATTCAAGCGGGTAAATACCGCCTTGTCGTGCCTCATGCAAGCCCGAATTTAAGGTCAATAGGGGATGCGAGACTTGAGAAGGGCGAAGCCCTGTATGCCGAGCGCGTCTTTTGCGCCCGATATTTCGGGGGGGGGGTGTCGGGCAACGATAGCGCCGTGACCGACGTTAAGAAACTACGGCTGATTCGCCGGCAGGGATGCTGGCGTTACGGCAAGTCGCCGGCAAGATGCCGGCGCTACCACGAGATGCCGGCGCTACCGTAGC
>JBJSYU010000617.1:0-4359 GCA_046089945.1 Candidatus Methylumidiphilus sp. | reverse complement strand
TATCCCGCCGCCATCCGCGCTGTCGTCGTCGGCAACGAGGTGCTACTGCGCAAGGAGCAGCTGCCGGCGGCGCTGCGGGCGTACATCGAGCGCATCAAGGCGGCGCTGCCGGGGGTGCCGGTGACGTGTGCCGAACCGTGGGAGTTTTGGCTGCGCTACCAAAACGATTTGCTGGATGCGGTGTCGTTCGCCACCGTGCATATCATTCCGTATTGGGAAAACGATCCGGTGGGCATAGGCCACGCCGTCGGCCATGTCAGCCAGATTTACCGCCACGTTAAAGCGCAGTTGCACGGCAAGGCGGTGATGATTGGCGAAACCGGCTGGCCCAGTTATGGCCGCCAGCGCCAGGACGCGGAGGCGACGCAGGTGAACCAAGCCCGCTTCATCCGCGAATTCGCCGTGCGCGCCGAGCAGGAAAACATGCCGTACAACGTCATCGAGGCGTTTGACCAGCCGTGGAAGCGCAATTACGAGGGCGCGGTGGGCGGGCATTGGGGACTGTACGACGCCGCCGGTACGGCCAAGTTTCCGTTCCGTGGCCCGGTCGCCGAAGCGCCGGTCTGGGCTTATGCCGCTTATGCTGCGATGAGTGTGTTGTTTGCCCTGTCGCTGCTGATGCAGTGGCGGCGGCGGGGTTTGGATCGCGGTGGCGTGTTGGCTTTGCTGGCGGTCAGTGTCGCGGGCGGTGGCGCTTGGGCGGGGTTTTGCCGCGATGTGTTGATGGCCAGCCGCTCGCTGTTGGAGTCGGCTTTTGGCTGCGTGTTTGCGGTGTCGCTGGCGGCGTTGATTTTGGCGCTGGGCGGTGTGTTGGCGGCTTGGTGCGGGGCGGGATTGCCACCGCCCGCGCTGGCCTCGGCCGGCCATTTGTCGCGCGGGCTGCGGCGGCAGGATGGCTGTTTCGGTGGCGAGGCTGGCCTGTTGGGCGGCTTGCGGCTCGTGTTTTTGTTCGGCGCGGCCTTGGTGTGCGTGCTGCTGGTGTTTGACCCCGGCGCACGGGATGTGCCGTTGGCGCTTTACGTCGTCCCGGCCGTGGGCTTTGCCGTGCTGGCCTGGATTCAGGGGCGAAGCGATGCCGGCTTGGAGGAAATCCTGCTGGCGGCGTGGATCGGCTTTGCCGGGCTGTGGATTGCGGTGGCTGAACATTTGCTGATGGTGAAGGGCGAACCGTGGCGCGTGGCGGATGCCGTCAACCACCACGCGCTGGCTTGGACGGCCTTGTGCCTGCTGCTGTCTGGGGCGGTGCTTGCCCCGGCGCTTGCGGAATGGCGCGGCCGCCGTCCGCACTAAGGCAGCTTGCGGGTCAGGCAGAACGCATAGTCGTTGTTCGGGCTGATTGGCGAAGTGATAAGGCGGCAACTGGGCAAGTCCAGTTCGCGGCCATAGCCGGCCAGCCGCTTCACCGCCTCATGGCGTTCGCTCAAAATGTGCAAAGAGGCCACCGGGCCGGGGTTGTCTTGCAGGGCTTCGCGGAAAATTTTGCGGAAGCCGCTGTCGGGGTTGTCGGGCAGCGTGAATGTGCTGCCGATGCGGTAAAAACGGAAGCTTTCGGGAAACGCCGGAATCAGGAACGACATCGGCCCATGGCTGGAACTGGTCAGCAGCACCACGGTGTCCGGCGGGGCGGCAATTGCCGCCATGCCGTCGATTGGCGCCGCCCGTTCCGCCCAAGGCACGCGCCCCCAGTTGCCGGGCAGAGTGGCGACGGCCAGCCCGGCCAACAGGCCCAGCGCCGCCAGCCGCCGGGTTTTTTCGGCCAATGGCAGCAGGCCGACGGCGGCAAACAGCAGGGTAGGGGCCAGCATTTCCAGCGGTACGAGGTAGCGGTAGATCGAAAACAATGGCACCCAGACCGCGTAAGTGGCCAAGCCCGCCACCAACAGCCAGCCAGTGGGGCCGGGGCGGGTGAGCGGGTGCGCAGGCCGACGCCAGACCCAAGCCAAACCGGCCAACGGAGCCAGCGTCACCAGCGCCAAAATGCGGAAGTCACGGAAGTCGATTTCGCCCACCAGCCGGGGCGCGAAGCTGAAACGGAAGGCGAACAGCAGCTTGTCGGCCAGTGTGCCGGGAATGAAATGGTCGTCGCGGTAAGGCATCGGCAAGGCCCAGGGCGAGCGGAACACATGGTTGTAATAGGGAAATAGCGGATTGCCATAAGCCTGCCACAAATGCCAAGCCCAATGTCCGCCGCCTGCCGCAAAGCCCAGCAACACGCCGACGCCAAACCAAAACCCCACGCCGATGCGGCGCAGCAGTGGCATATCGGCGGCGAGAAATGCCGCGCATAGCCCCACGCAATAAATCACCATCGGCTGTTTCAGGCCAAACGCCAAGCCGGCCGGCAAACCCGCCGCCACGGCGCTCGTCATATAGCTGAAGCCTTGCCCATGCGCCAGCCGTTCCCACTGCGCGATGACCAGCCACACCGAGGCCAACACGCCCAGGCTCAGCAGGTTGTCGTAAAACACCGTGCCGACTTCGGACAGCCCGCCCGCGCCCAACACGCCGGCCAAAGCCGTGGCCAGCGCAAACGCCAGCCGGTGGCGCGGCACTGCCAAAGCCGAAAGCCGCCAGCCTATCGCCAACAGCAGCAAAAAATTTAAGCCATGCAAAAAACCCAGCGTGAAGCCGACGGCGCGGGCGGGCGCCTGTTCCGCCCCAAAGGCATAGGCGGCGTCGAGCAGCGGATTGTAAAAACTGGCAAGCTGGCCGACCAGCAAGTCGCGCCCGACCACGCCATGGACGAATGCCCAACCGCTGTGCCAATGGTAATTCAGCAAATCCCAATTGGCGTCCATGCCCAGCCACAGCGCCAAGCCGCCGAAGCCTAAGCCAACGGCCAGCGCCAGCGCATAGGCCATCTTCGGCAGCGGCCTGACCCGTTCGCCGCTGTCTACTTTATGGGCTTGGGGGCGGCGGGCGGCGTTGAAGACGATATGCCGGGACGCGGTGTAATTGAACAGCAGCCCGCTGAGCGAACCGGCCGCCGTCGCCAGCGCCGGCATCCAGGCATAGGGCAAGGCTTGCGTCACCAGCGCGGTGTAGGCCGCGAAATTGACCACGCCGCCAAACGCATTGGTGGCGAGGAAGCTGGCCCATTCGTGCAGCAGCGACTTGCCGCTGTGGCCGAAGGTGAATAGCCGGTTCATCCACCAGGTAAACGTCGCCGCCGCCAGAAACGAGAGGACTTTCGCCGCCACCGGCCCCAGCGCCGCGCCCCACATCGCGGCATACAACACCGCCATGTCCACGAACAAGCCGCCGACGCCGACCAGCCCAAAGCGCCAGAACGAAACCGGGACGCGCCGGATCAGCGCCTGCATGCTCATTGTGGCGTTTTCGGCCAGCGCGGGGCGGGGATGGCCAGATACGCCAGCCGCTTCAGCTCCTGGCGGGCGCGGGTGACGCTGTCGAGGATCAAGCCGCAGGTCAACGACAGGAAGGCCAGCAGCATGATCGATGCCGACAGGATGGCGGTGGGGAAACGCGGCACCAAGCCGGTTTGCCAGTATTCCAGCAGCACCGGCACGAACAGCCCCAAGGACAGCAGCGCCAGCGCCAGCGCGGCCAAGCCAAAGAACCACAGCGGCCGCTCCTCCTTAATCAACATGCCGATGGTGCGCACGATGCGGATGCCGTCGCGCACCGTGTTCAGCTTCGACACCGAACCCTCCGGGCGGTCTTTGTACGGCGCCGGCACTTCGGCGGTCTTCATGCGCAGTTCCAGCGCGTGGACGGTCAGTTCGGTTTCGATTTCAAAGCCTTGCGCCAGCGCCGGGAAGGATTTCACAAAGCGGCGCGAAAACACCCGGTAGCCGGACAGCATGTCGGTGAACTGCCGGCCAAAGGTCGTGGCGACCATTTGCGTCAACATGACATTGCCGAAGCGGTGGCCGAAGCGGTACGCCTCTTTGATTTCACTGACGCGCACGCCGTTGACCATGTCCAACTGGCCGTCCAGCAACACGCGGATCATGCCGGGGGCGGCCGAGCCGTCGTAGGTGTCGTCGCCGTCCACCAGCACATACACGTCGGCGTCGATGTCGCTGAACATGCGCCGCATGACATTGCCCTTGCCCGGATACGGCTCAAACCCGACAATCGCTCCGGCCGCCGCCGCCAACTCGGCGGTGCGGTCGGTGGAGTTGTTGTCGTACACATAAATTTTCGCGGCCGGCAAGGCGGCGCGGAAATCCCGCACCACGGCGGGAATGGCGACTTCCTCGTTGTGGCAAGGAATGATCACCGCGATATCCAGCCCGGAAAAATCCTGCGTTCGCGTGTCCCCCTGGATGTGTGCTTGCTGTGCTTGCATGGCTCGAAGTCTTATTTTTTTGTCTCGGTGATGGGGCGGCGGGC
>JBJSYU010000616.1:0-4931 GCA_046089945.1 Candidatus Methylumidiphilus sp. | reverse complement strand
CCCTAGCCCTCTCCCCACGGAGCGAGGGGACTTGTTTTTTTAAGGCAGCACAACCGGCGGCGGCGCAATCCAGCCGTTTTTGCGATGCTCCACCACCACCGCCGTGTCAATGCCGCCGCGCACATTGAACTTGGCGGTGACGCGCATGAAATTGGGCGCGGTCGCCGCCACCAGATCGTCAAGGACGCGGTTGATGACGGCCTCGTGGAACGCGCCTTCGTCGCGGTACGACCAGAAATACAGCTTCAGCGACTTCAATTCCACGCACAATTGGTCGGGCACATACTCGATCAAAAACACCGCAAAATCCGGCTGGCCGGTTTTCGGGCATAGGCAGGTGAATTCCGGCGCGTCGATGCGTATCGTGTAGTCGCGGCCGGGTTTGGGGTTCTGGAAGGTTTCTAGGGTTTTGCTGGGGGCAGTGGACATGTCGCTGGCTTGGGATATAGGGTTAATGGTTGGATGCGGCGGCTAAACCTTAGCAGGCTTAGGCTAGGCCGCTTTAGTCCGTTATAATAGCCCTTCGTTCCCGCCCAAACCACACCCGCCGCCTTGCTTCCGACATACTTCCCCCCCCGATTGCCTCCCGCCGCCTTGGGCATTTTCCGGCGGTCGGCCTAATGCGCCTGGACCGAGTCAAGCTGGCCGGCTTCAAATCCTTTGTCGATCCGACCAGCATTCCGCTGCCCGGCAATCTGGTCGGCATTGTCGGCCCCAACGGCTGCGGCAAGTCCAACATCATCGACGCGGTGCGCTGGGTCATGGGCGAAAGCTCGGCCAAGCATCTGCGCGGCGAGTCGATGGCCGATGTGATCTTCAACGGCTCGTCCACGCGCAAGCCGGTCGGCGTCGCCTCGGTGGAACTGGTGTTTGACAACAGCGACGGCGCCGCCCCCGGCGAATACGCCAAATACCGCGAAATCTCCATCAAGCGCCAAGTCGCCCGCGACGGCGTGTCGGCCTACAGCCTCAACGGCACGCGCTGCCGCCGCAAAGACATCACCGACATTTTCCTAGGCACCGGCCTAGGCGCGCGCAGCTACGCCATCATCGAACAAGGCACCATTTCGCGGCTGATTGAGGCCAAGCCGGACGAACTGCGCGCCGTCATCGAGGAGGCGGCCGGCATTTCAAAATACAAGGAGCGCCGCAACGAGACCGAAATCCGCATGCGCCACACCCAGGAAAACCTCGAACGCCTGAACGATGTGCGCGAGGAAGTCGCCAAGCAGATTGCCAACCTCCAGCGCCAAGCCAAAAAGGCGGAAAAATACACTGCGCTGAAAGAGGACGAGCGCCGCCACCGCCAGCAATTGCTGGGCCTGCGCTGGCGCAAATATGACCAGACCTTGCAGGCGCACCGCGCCTCGCTACTGCAATGCGAGCAGCAGTTCCGCGAACTGGTTAGCGCTGAGAATGCGCTGGCCGCGCAGCAAGAGGCCGCGCAGGCCCAACACGCCAAGCTGCAACAATCCTTGAATGAGCGCCAAGGCCAGTTTTACGAACTCGGCGCGGAAACCAGCCGCCTAGAACTCGCCATCAAACATGCAAGGCAAACCCGCGACAACCTGTCCCGCGAGCGCGAGCGGCTAAAAGCCGAGCAAATCCAAGCGCAGGCGCAACTGCGGCAAGACTTGGAAAACATCGAGGCGGCGCGCGAGGAATGGGTGGAGTTGGAAGCCGACATCGCTTTGGCCCGGCAAGCCGAAGCCCAGGCCACCGCCGAACGGCAACAGGCTGAACAAGCGCTGAAAGCCGGCCGGGCCGAATGGGACAGCGCCTTGGCCGAGTTGTCCGCCAGCAAAGCCCGCGCCGAGGTCGAACGCGCCCGCATCCGCCAAATCGACGAGCAGCGGCGGCAGATGCGCCAGCGCCAAGACCGGCTGGCGTCCGAACGCGCCGACATCGAAGCCGCACTCGCTGGGAGCGAACTGGAATCCTTGCGCGAACAACTGGCGCTGTTGGAGGAAGACCAGGCGGAAACGCAGTTGCGCTTGGCGGATTTGCTGGCCGCAGTCAAAGACGGCCGCGCCCGCGCCAAAGCCTGCCAGGAGTCGTTGAACCAGACGCGGGCCGAACTGCACACCAGCCAAGGCAAAATCAGCTCGCTGGAACTGCTGCAACAGCATGCCATGGGCAAAGACCGCGCCGCGCTGCAAGACTGGCTGCGCCGCGCCGAATTGGATCAGGCCAGCCGCTTGGCCGAGCATCTGGACGTGGCGCCGGGCTGGGAGTCGGCGGTTGAAACCGTGCTGGGCCTGCATTTGGAGGCGGTGTGCGTGGACGACGCCGGGCAGTATTTGAACCTGTTGGACGGCGGCAGGCACCCGGATTCGATGGCTTTTTTCGAGACCGGCCGGCCTGCCGCCAGCATTGGCGCCAACAACGGCAGCGCCCGTTTGCTGGATCGTGTGCAATCGGCGTGGAATTTGCAGCCCTTGCTCGGCGGCGTGCATCGCGCCGAAGACTGGCCCCAGGCGCGGGCGTTGTGCCAACAATTGGCCGCGCATGAATCGGTGGTGACCCCGGACGGCGCGTGGATGGGGCCGGGCTGGATGCTGGTGAAGACGGCCGGCGACGGCAAGGCCGGGGTGTTGAAGCGCGAACGCGAACTGCGCGAACTGAAAGCCCGGCGCGACCGTTTGCACGGGCATGTCGGCGAATTGGAGCAAAGCCTGAGCCTCGCCGAAGAAGCCGTCCGTCAAGCCGAATTCGAGCGCGAACAGCGGCAGTCCGAGGCCAACCGCCGCGCCGCCGAGATTTCTAGGCTCAGGTCGCAAGTCAGCGCCGCCGCCGCCCGCAGCGAACAGGCGCACAAGCGCCTAGGCCAATTGGAAATGGAATTGGACGACCTCGAAGACAGCCTGCTCGACAACGCCGAAGCCGGCGCCGAAGCGCGGGACTTGCTGCAACAGGCCGAATCCGCCGTCATCGACGGCGAGCAACACACGCTGGCGCTGGCCGGTCGCCAACAAGACTTGGAGCGCCACGCCGCCGCCGCCGACCACGCGCTGCGCCAGTCCCGCGACCACGCGCACGGCCTGCAAAGCCGCGTGGACACGCTGCAATCCACCGAACATTTGAGCCGCAAACACTTGGAGCGCGGCCAGGCGCAATTGGCGCAGACCGGCGAGCGTCTGGCCGAACTCGACCGCCGCATGGACGAGGCCGACGCGCCGATGGACGAGGAGCAGGAAACCTTGGAAGACCTGCTGCGCCAACGCACCGCCGTCGAGCGCGAACTCGCCGAGTTGCGCAAAAAAAACCAAGCGTCGGAAGCGGCAATCCGCGACCTCAGCGAGCAGCGCCTGCGCAAAGAGCGCGAACTGGAAGCCGTCAAGCAGCGCTTGGAGCAAACCAAGCTGGACTATCAGGGCAACGAAGTGCGGCGGCAAACCGTGCAGGAACAATTTGACGAAATCGGCGCCGACCCGGCGGTGGTCGTGCCGGGTCTGCCGGAGGACGCCGAGGAAAAGGAATGGCAGCAGCGCGTCGCGCAACTGGCCGAGGACATCAGCCGCTTAGGCGCGATCAACCTGACCGCGATGGAGGAATACCAGGAACAATCCGAGCGCTTGCAAACTCTGGACGCGCAACTCAAGGACTTGAACGAATCGCAGGCCACGCTGCTGCAAGCCATCGAAAAAATCGACCGCGAATGCCGCGCCCGCTTCAAAGACACCTTTGAGCGCGTCAACGCCGGCATCCAGCGCATGTTCCCCAAGCTGTTCGGCGGCGGGCAGGCGTATCTGGAAATGAGCGAGCGCGATTTGCTGGAGGCCGGCGTCAGCATCATGGCCCGCCCGCCCGGCAAGCGCAACAGCTCCATCCATCTGCTGTCCGGCGGCGAAAAGGCGCTGACGGCGGTGGCCTTGGTGTTCTCCATCTTTGAGTTGAACCCCGCGCCGTTTTGCCTGCTCGACGAAGTGGACGCGCCGCTGGACGACGCCAACGTCGGCCGCTTCAGCCAATTGGTAAAAGAAATGGCGGAGAAGGTACAATTCCTGTTCATCTCCCACAACAAAGTCACCATGGAAATAGCCCAGCACCTGGCCGGCGTGACCATGAAAGAACCTGGCGTCTCCCGTATTGTCGCGGTGGACATTGATGAAGCCGTAGAACTCGCATCACTATAAGGGCAATCGCAATGGATCAATTGGACACCGCCACGCTTCGCTGGCTTTTGGCGGGCATCGGCGCCATCGTCATCGCCGCCGTCTATATCTGGGGCAGCTACAAGGCCAAGTTGCTGGATTTCATTTTCCAGCGCGGCGAATACGACGAACTCGATATTGGCGACGAGCGCCCCAAGCCGACGCCGCCGAAGCCGACCAAGACGGGCGGCGGCATCGCCGCGACAGTGCGCGAAGAACCCGCCGCCCCGACGCTGAGCTTCGACGACGTGGACGACAACGAATACTTCTCCATGGGCGGCACCACCCCGGTCGAGCCGCCCCGGCCCGAAACCCCGCAGGCCGAACCCGCGCCGTCGCGCTCCACCGCCTTGGGCGCGCCGTTTCTGATCCAAATCAGCATCGTCGCCACCGATGACGGTTATTTCGATGGCGTGGAACTGCGCGACGCCCTCGACGACCTGCGGCTGATTTATGGCGACATGGGCATTTACCACCGCTACGACCGCGACTACCGCGTGCCGCTGTTCAGCGTCGCCAGCCTAGTCGAACCCGGCACGTTTCCGATCAAAGATATGGAAAACTTTGAATGCCCCGGCATCGTGCTGTTCTTCCAGCCGCCGCAAGTCAACGACCCCATCAATGTGTTCGATGATCTGGTCACGACCTGCCACGGGCTGGCCGTGCGCCTAGGCGGCGAGGAATGGGACGAAAAGCGCCAGCCGTTGACGGCGGAAAAAATCTCCCAGATGCGGGCGCGGCTGCGGGAGGCTTATTGACAGACACTACGCTGAGGTG
>JBJSYU010000615.1:0-3299 GCA_046089945.1 Candidatus Methylumidiphilus sp. | reverse complement strand
GCGTCTACGGCCTCGATCAACCTGGCCGGGGCGGCCGTTTCAGGCCGACAGGCCAGCGACGCCGGCAGCTTGGACATCCTCGCCCGCACAGGCGTTTTCAACTGGAATGGCACAATCAGCGCCCGCAACGGCGCGGCGGCGCCGGGCCTGGCGCAAGGCCGCATCACGCTGGACGCCGCCAGCCTCGGCGAATTCCCAACACTGCTGGCCCAATTGGGCGCAGCCGGCTTCAACGAAGCCGTCAGCCTGCGGCAAACCGGCCTCGGCGGCTTTGCCGTCGGCGCGGCGGACACGCTGGCGGCGCGGCAAATCGAACTGCTGGCCGAGCAGGGCGCGGTCAACATCGACGGCACGCTGGACGCCTCCGGCCCAGACGGCGGCAGCGTCTTGGTCTACGGCCGCGACGGCATCCGCTTAGGCGCTTCGGCACTGCTCGACGCCCACGCGACGGCCGCCGGCGGCGTCGGCGGCAACGTCAAGCTCGACACCGTACACCGCGACGACGTGGGCTTCGGGCTGTTGGATTTGTCGGCGGAATCGGCGCAGGGCAGGGGCATCAACGTGGCCGGCGGGGCGGGCGGGCAGGTGCATTTGCGCAGCGGCCGGGGTGGGGCATCCGATATGGCGGCGGTCAATGCCCGCATCGACGGCGCGGCGCAAGCCGTGTACGACGCGACCGCCGTGTATGCCGATCAATCCATCATCGGCTCGGCCGACAACCCGGCTTATGTGCCGGGCCAGTGGTTGAGCTTGGAAAGCCTGCGCGACGACACCGCGCAGTTCATGGCCGTAGCACAGGCGCCCGGCGGCACAACCAAGCTCACACTGCTGCCCGGCATCGAAGTGCGCGGCAGCGGCAATCTGAGCCTGCAAGACCGCTGGGATTTCATGGACGGCTACTGGCTGTCCGACCCCAACGATTTCAGCGGCATCATCGGCAGTTGGCAACCGACGTGGCGCTACGCCGACAGCGACGGCAAACCCACCCTGCCGGGATTCCTGACGCTGCGGGCCGGTGGCGATTTGAACATCAACGCCAGCCTGACCGACGCCTTCGCCACTGCGCCGATTCCCGGCCTTCCTTCATTCTTGCGCTTCCAAGACTTGTTGCAGCCGGGCCAGTCATGGAGCTATGACTTGGTGGCTGGCCGCAACGTCAACCTTGCCGCCCGCTATTCCGGGCTAGACCCGGCCGACCCGCAGCCTGGTGTGTACTTAAAAGGCTTGCAAGTGATGGTCAGGACAGGCACCGGCAGCATCGATATTCAGGCTCAAGGCGACATTCGTTTCCTCGCCGACATTGCCGACCCCAACGATCCTGACTACGTTCCCGACCCGCATATAGCGGCGGCGGTGTACACCATGGGCCAGCCCGCCGGCCACACGGTAGCTGAACTGCTGCAACAAGGCATCGCCGGCGTCCCCACCCGCAACCCCGGCGAAACCCAGGCCGACTATTTCCGCCGCCTAGACCCGGCGCTGCTGGACGGGCTGTTGCGCTATGGCTTGTTGGATGTGTCGTTTGACGGCGTCGATTTGCCGGCGGCGCGCTTCCTAGCCGAATACCCGACGCGGGGCGGTGCCGTCAGGCTGGCGGCAGGCGGCAGCATTTACGGCATCGACACCGGGCAGTTGTCCAGCGATTGGCTGGTGCGCAACGGCACTTGGAACACCGCGTCCGCCGATTCGCCGACCGCCTGGGGCATCAATGTCAGCGGCGATTTCGCCAACGAAGCCGCCGTGCCCAGCACCGACGGCAGTTATTTTTATTTCGCCAAAGGCAACCGCCGCTTCAACCAGAACGTCGGCGTGTTGGGCGGCGGCACAGCCCGCGTCACGGCCGGCGGCGATATTTGGAATTTGTCGGTGATGGCGCCGTCCACCGGCAAACCGCTGGGCGTGTGGGCCGAAAATCGCAGGTGGCTCAGTAACGCTGTCGCGGTCAACGGCGGCGGCGACGTGTTCGTCAAGGCCGACGGCGATATCGTCGGCGGCGACTATTTGGCCGGACGCGGCACGGCGCAATTGACGGCCGGCGGGCGCATCGCCAGCGCCGCCAACGGGATTGGTGCGCTGCTGGAAGTCGGCGACGCCCGTGTCAGTGCGCAGGCGCGCGGCGATGTGAACTTAGGCGCGGCGTTCAACCCCACCGTCGCCAAGCAGGCCAAAGTCGGCGACCCGCTGACCTCGGAAGACGCCTACTTCTTCAGCTTCGGGCCGGACAGCGCGCTCAGCCTGTTGTCGCTGGCCGGGGATGTGGCGCTGCAAAACGATGTCCGCGCCGTCAAATTGGCGAAGGGCATGGACGCCAACCTAGGCTCAGGCTTCGAGTTCACGGTCTACCCGGCCACCGTGCAGGCGGCGGCGCTGGCCGGCGATATCCGCATCGGCAATTCGTTCACCCTGTTCCCTGCGCCTAACGGCAAGCTGGAACTGTTGGCCGCCAACAACATCGGCACGGAGGTGCTGAACCGGCGCATCAATGTCAATGTCTCCGACGCCGATCCGGCGCGTTTGCCCGGCCCGGCCAATCCGGCGCAAGCCTTGGACGGCAGCTTGTCGGATCGGCTGTATCTGGCCCGCGAGCGGCTAGACCCGATGACCCCGGACAGCGCCATCATCCATGCCGCCACGCCGATACATCAAAATGACGGCACCCGCTCCAGCGTCATCGCCGCCAAGGGCGACATCGCCTTCCCGGCGACCACGCCGTTTTGGTGGTATCTGCCGCATGAGTCCACGTTCCAAGCCGGCCGCGACATCCGCAACCTAAGCTGGGCGGCGCAAAACCTGCGGTCATCCGACATCAGCCTGATCCAGGCCGGCCGCGATTTGCGCTACGACACGCCGCTGGACGCCGAGGGGCAGGTGTTGGGCATAGACCGCAAAATCCAGCTAGGCGGCCCCGGCCAATTGCAACTGCTCACCGGGCGCAACTTCAATCTGGGCAGTTCGACCGGCGTGTTGTCGGTCGGCAACTTGGCCAACAGCGCCTTACCATCGGCCAGCGGCGCGGATATCAGCCTGCTGGCCGGGCCGTCCGACCGCATCGACTTGGCCGGGTTTTTCGAGCGCTATTTCGGGCCTGCGGGCGCGTACCGCAGCCAACTCGACACATTGGCGCTGCCCGAATACGGCATCACATTGGCGTTGTCGCGGGACGACAAGCTGGCGCTGTTGAAGGACTTGCCACAGCCTGCGGTGCTGCGTCTGGCCGAACAAATCCTGTTCACCGAAATCAAGCAGTCCACCGCCGCCGCCGCCGCCGAGGCGGACGAATCGAAGCGGCTCAAGCTCTA